>NZ_JBXMIS010000112.1:0-14994 GCF_057073975.1 Conyzicola sp.
CACGGCGCCGAATGGCAGCCGTGCACCGGTGGGTTGCGGGTCAACCGATCGGTTGATCCCCCTCGGCTGGCCTGCTCGTGTGCTCCTGCGGCCGCACCGCCCGCGCGACAACCCCGACGACGGCGGCGACCACGAGCAGGGCACCGAGGGCAACGACCGCCCAGCCGATCACCGCCGGGGTGATCGTCGAGACGTCGAAGACGACGATGGCGAAGGATGCCGCGGCGATCAGCAGCAGCACGACGCCCCACGCGATCGTGCCGCCGGCCATCCGGTTCTGGTTGTCGGTGCTCATCGTGTCTCCTCGTTCTCTGGTTCTGCGATAGTGACGGAGCCCTCGCCGACGTACACCCGCACTTCGAGCTCCGGTGTGCCATCGGTGTCGCGCAAATACTCGTTGTCGCCGAACGACTCACGGTTTCCGTCGGCGTCGACGAGGTAGACCTCGCCGGCGCCGATGTGGGTGTCGACGAGCACGGAGTGACCCTCGGGCAGCAGAACCTCGACGTCGGAGGATCCGGCCAGCACGTAGACCCGGTCGGTGCCCGAGCCCTGGTTCTGTGCTCCGTCGTAGTAGTCGGTGAGGTCGAGCTCGACGTCGCCTGCACCGACGAGGTACACGTCTGGCAGGCGAGACCCGCCGTCGGTCGGCGCGAAGAGACCACCGCTGCCCCACTCCGCGTTGGTGACCTGCGCGATGAGGATGATGAAGATCAGTGGCGTCACGACGAACCCGGCGAGGCCGCCGGCCCCTCCGGCCCGTTTGCCGCGCACGCCGTTGGCGATGACTCCGAGGGCCAGCACCGCGAGCAGCACTGCCGCGCCGCTGACGATAGCCGCGAACTCGAGCTCGCCGCCGCCGACCGTGAGCCAGGTGAGCCCGCCGGCGATGAGCCCGAGGCCGATCACGACGAGGCTGAACAGGGGGTGGGGGTTGCCGCGGCGGTACTCCTCCGCACGCTCCGCACGCAGGCGGGCCTGCTCCTGCCGGTTCGCGAGGTGCTGGGCCTGCCAGGCATCGGCCTTCGCCGCCGCCTCATCGCGACGGAAGGCCGCGTTCTCTGCCTTCCACGCCGCCTGCTGCTCACGCCATGCGGCGAACTGCTCCGTCGGCGCCCCCGCCGGGGGAGGGGTCGGGGTCGACGACGTGGGGCCGTTCTGCCGCCGGGCCAGCCAGATGACGAACCAGACCGCCGACGCGAGGATCGCGAGGATCCAGATCGCACGCCCGAAGCCGACACCCCAGTCGGGCTCGCCCCAGAAGCCGGCGCCCGCGAACCAGAAGCCCTGGCTCAGTGGCAGCAGGGACAGCAGCACCATCGCGCCGATGCCGGCGATGGCCGACTCGTACCGTCCGGCGATGAGCTGCTCGAGGTGGATCTTGTTGCTGGAGTCGGGAAGCAGCAGCCACGCCGCCGCGTAGACGAGCAGCGCGGGGCCGCCGAAGATCGCGACGACGACGAGGATTCCGCGCACGATCAGCGGATCGATGCCGAGGCGAAGGCCGACACCGGCGGCGACGCCGCCGATCCAGCCCGGCTCGCGCTGGACGCCCAGCGAGCGCATCCAGCCGAAGAAGCGGTCGCCGGTGCCGGGAGTGCGGGTGCCGGTGCTCTCCGGGCTCTCAGGTTCTGTGGTCTTTGCCATGACTCGATAGTGCCGCTGGCGACACGGCTCCGGCTATCAGGGGAGACCCTGATCCGACCCCGGTTTCGGCCACGGGTGCGCGGAGTCGTGCTTGGATTCAAGGGTGACGACCGCTGCCATCCGCCCCGCGCTGCGCCGCCAGCGCGCGGCCGTGCTCGGTGGCGTGAGTACGGGTCTTGCGCTTCACCTCGGCTGGGACGTGCAGCGCACGCGCCTCCTGTTCGTGCTCGCGTCGCTCGCCGCCGGGGCGGGCATCCTGTTCTATGCGTGGCTGTGGGCGCTCGTGCCGCTGGAGGACGACACGGATGACGCGCAGCCCGTCACGCGCTCCGCGCCGGTCGCCGTCATCCTCGTTGCACTCGCCGCGGCCGCAACCGTCGTCGTGCTGGCCACCGCGCGGCTCGACTCCGTCGTGGGCTGGCTGCTCGTCGTGCTCCTGCTGTGCGGGGCCGCGGTCGCCTGGACCCTCGGCTTCGACCGCACCGACCCTGGCCGCTCTCGGCGGCAGGGGCTGCGCATCCGGCTCATCGCCGTCGGGTTGCTGCTGCTCGCCGGCAGTGTCGCGCTGCTGTCACGCCCGACCGCGCTCGCGGCCGTCGTCGCGGTCGGAATGCTCGTCGGCGCCGTCGCAGTCGTCGTCGCCCCGTTCATCGTGCAGCTCTGGACCGACCTGCTCGCGCAGCGGGCCGCCCGCGTTCGCGAGCTGCAGCGCGCAGAGATCGCCGCCCACCTGCACGACTCGGTGCTGCAGACGCTCGCCCTCATCCAGAACAGGGCCGATCCCGCCAGCGAGGTCGCCCGCATCGCGCGCGCACAGGAGCGCGAGCTGCGCGACTGGCTCTTCGCGGGCGACGCCCCGGCGGTCGACGATCTCGCCGCTGAGCTGCAGAACCTCGCGGCCGGCATCGAGCTCGACTACGCCGTGCGCATCGACGTCGTCTCCACCGGGTCGTTCATCACCGGCCACCCCTCGGTTGTCGCTGCGGCGCGCGAGGCCATGCTCAACGCGGCGAAGCACGCAGGGGGCACGGTGTCGGTCTACATCGAGAGCTCGGCCGAGGCCGTCGACGTGTTCGTGCGCGACCGTGGTATCGGCTTCGACGTCACGGCGCTGCCTGCCGACCGGCTCGGCATCCGGGAGTCCATCATCGGGCGGATGGAGCGCGCGGGAGGCCACGCGACCGTTCGCAACCTCGGGCCCGGCACCGAGGTCCATCTGCACTGGGAGCTCGCATGACCACCGTTGTCATCATCGACGACCACTCCATCTTCCGCTCTGGACTGCGCGCCGACCTCGACGACGACCTCGAGGTGCTCGGCGAGGCGGCCTCCGTGTCGACGGCGATCCAGCTGATCACGGCGACCTCGCCCGAGGTCGTGCTGCTCGACGTGCACCTGCCCGACGGCAACGGCGCACTCGTCATAGCCGGTGCCCCCGGGCCGAGGTATCTCGCGCTGAGCGTCTCGGACAGCGCTGAGGATGTCGTCGGCGTCATCCGCGCAGGAGCCCGCGGCTACATCACCAAGGGCTCGTCGGGCGCAGAGGTCTCTGCGGCAGTCCGCGCCGTCGCGGGCGGCGACGCGGTGTTCAGCCCTCGCCTCGCCGGATTCGTGCTCGACGCCTTCGGCGCCGTCTCCGGCGAGCAGGCCGTCTCCGACGAGGAGCTCGACCGCCTGTCGGCGCGCGAGCAGGAGGTCATGCGCCTCATCGCTCGCGGCCACGCCTACAAGGAGGTCGCCGCCGACCTCTTCATCTCGGTAAAGACCGTCGAGACCCATGTCTCGGCGGTGCTGCGCAAGCTCCAGCTGTCGTCGCGGCACGAGCTCACGTCGTGGGCGCACGCGCGCAAGCTGCTCTAGGCGTTCGCGTCATCCCGGGGTCACGCGCCCCACTTGTGCCAAATCCACCTTCCCGCGCTTGGCGAAGGAGGATTTGGCACAACTCGGTGGCGATTCAGCGAGCGCGGCGTTGTGCAAGCACCCGACGGATGGTCGCAACGACTCGCTCGGGCTCTACAAGGTCATCGGCGTTAAAGTACAGGGTGAGCCAATTCACGCTGGCAAGAGCGGTGTCGCGCGACATGTCCTTTCTCCACTGGGCCTTGTCTCGATGGTGGTCGCCCTGATACTCGAGCGCGAGCAAGCAGTCGACGAATGCGACGTCGATGCGGTAGTCCCTGCCGTCCACGCTGGTCCAGTGATTGACGCGGAACCCCTCGATTCCGGCGAGCACGAGAATGACGCGCATCCTCGACTCCTGCGGTGATTCCGCACGCGTCTCCAGCAGGGGCAGCGCTGCGGTCAGCCGCGCTCGGCCGCGTCCTCCGTGGTACCGATTCACTGCATCCTCGAGACAGCTCAGCGTGCGCAACGGTTGCTGATGATGGATGATGTGGTCCCCAACCGCGACAAGATCGGGCAGCGTGAGCGTCGCTGCAAGATCGCAGAAGGTTCGCTCGGGTGTGCTCACCCGAAGTGCGTGCCAGAGCTGCCAGTCGCCTCCCATGAGGCGGACGCTGTGCCCAACGACCCCACGACCCCGAGGCGCGGTGGCCGGTGAGGCGATTGCAACGTGAAGTGGACGATCGTGCTCAAGCCGAATGGGGATGGGCAGGCCCATGATCATCGCTGCCGTAATCGAGTGAAAGAAGGCCGCGTTGGGCATCCATTCTTGATAGCTCTGGCACAGTCCCTCGAGGTCGAGCTGCCGTGGTGAGGGGTGGCGCACTCCATGAAACGGTCGCTGGAGGTCCGTGCCTTCTAGCCGCTTCTTTCCGATACCCGCTTCGATGGCGCGAGCACGACGAAAGGGTGACCCGGTGAACTGCGGCGGCAACGGAATACGTGGATGCATGCAGGGATGCTGCCCTCCACGACCTCCGCCCGCAGCCGCCCGTGCTCCAATTGTGCGAAATCCTCCTTCGCCACGAGTGGGAAGGAGGATTTGGCACAACTCGGAGGCGACGGCTCCCCGACTCAGACCGCGAACAGCCTCTGCAGCCGCGCAACACCCTCTGCCAAGGCGTCGTCGCCGAGGGCGTACGACAGCCGCAGGTAGCCGGATGGACCGAACGCCTCGCCAGGCACGACCGCAACCTCTGCCTTCTCGAGGATGTAGTCGGCCAGTTCGAGCGAGGTCGCGATGCCAAGGCGCGCCATGAGCGCTGTCACATCGGGGTAGACGTAGAACGCCCCCTCCGGCGTCGGGCACACCACGCCGTCGATCTGGTTGAGCCCGGCGACGATCGCGTTGCGGCGGCGCTCGAACGCGTCGCGCATGACGAGCACCTCATCCTGCGGTCCGGTGAGCGCCTCGAGCGCCGCCTTCTGCGAGATGTTGGAGACGTTGGATGAGAGGTGCGACTGCAGGTTCGCCGCCGCCTTGATCGCGTCGGCTGGTCCCACCATCCAGCCGAGGCGCCAGCCGGTCATGGCGTACGTCTTCGCGACGCCGTTGACGAGGATCGTCTGGTCGGCGAGTGCCGGCACCGCCTCGACGATGGACACGGCCCTGAGCCCGTCGTAGACGAGGTTCTGATAGATCTCGTCGGCGATGACCCAGATGCCGTGCTCGAGGGCCCACTCGCCGATCGCGCGCGTCTGCTCGAGCGAGTACACGGCACCGGTCGGGTTCGAGGGGGACACGAACAGCAGCACCTTGGTGCGCGGGGTGCGAGCCGCCTCCAACTGCTCGACGGTCACGAGGTAGTCCTGGTCGGCTCCCGCGAAGACCTCGACGGGAACGCCTCCCGCGAGCTTGACGGCCTCGGGGTACGTCGTCCAGTAGGGGGCGGGGAGGATGGCCTCGTCGCCGTCATCGAGCAGGGTCGCGAACGACTGGTACACGGCCTGCTTGCCGCCGTTGGTCACGATCACCTGCGAGGCGTCGACCGCCCAGCCGGAGTCGCGGGCCGTCTTCTCTGCGATCGCCGCGCGAAGGTCTGGCAGTCCGGCTGCCGGCGTGTAGCGGTAGTTCTTGGGGTCGAGCACCGCGGCGGATGCCGCCTCGACGATGTGCGCCGGGGTCGAGAAATCCGGCTCGCCGGCGGCGTAGCTGATGACGGGACGACCGGCCGCCTGCAGGGCCTTGGCCTTGGCATCCACCTTGAGTGTTGCCGACTCGGCGATCGCGGCGATCCTGGACGATATTCTGGATGAGGTACCTGGCACGCATCCAATCTTAAGTCCAACGCATTTGGCGTTGGCCACAGATGGCTTACACTCGTCTAGGTAGTTGAAATCTGCCAAGCTTTGTCATGCCCTCGATCAGGGTCAATCCCCGGCATCACGACGTGACACAGCTATGCAGAAATGAGCTCGGCAGAAATGAGCTCGGTGGTACAACACCGCATAGGGCGGTGGCTCAATTGGTAGAGCAGCGGTCTCCAAAACCGCAGGTTGCAGGTTCGAGTCCTGTCCGCCCTGCAAGTCCGGTACACACAGTGCCGGCAGGCCAGAACGACGCAGATCGCATCGACGAGATGTCGGAAGGTAGTGAAAGTGGCTAAGAAGGTTATCGACGAGCCGAGCGAGGATGTCGTCGCCAACGCCCGCAAGGAGCGCGCCCAGAAGCGCGGTCCCCTCGGGCGCTTCAGCCTGTTCATTCGCCAGGTGTTCGCCGAGCTGCGCAAGGTCGTCACCCCGACGCGTCGTGAGCTCTTCACGTTCACGCTCGTCGTGCTCGTGTTCGTCGTCATCATGATGGCGCTCGTGGGCGGCCTCGACTGGATCAACGCCCTCATCGTCAACTTCGTGTTCGCCGATCCGGCCTAACTAACGACTTTTCGCGGCCATCGCCGCTACGGCACCACATACGGAAGAAGATTTACGTGACTGAGAACCACCGCGACGACATCGACCTCGCGACGGCAGCAGAGCAGTCCTCCGAGGAGGACGAGAGCCAGGAGGGCAACTCGCTGTCGGAAGACGAGCACTCGGTCGACTCGGCTGAGCACGCGGCGATCCACATCGAGGGCGACTCGACGGGTGACGAGGACCTCGCTGCCCTGCTCGCAGCCCTCGACGCCGCCACCGATCCAGAGGCCGACAAGGTCATCGACGACGCTCTCGACGTCGACTCGCTCGAGGAGGCCAACGCCTCTGTCGCCGCCGCGCAGGACGAGGCCGACATCGAGGCAGAGGAAGAGGCCCTCGAAGAGCCAGACGTCACGCCGTACGACGGACCAGAGCTCGGCGACGACGAGGAGACCGACGAGGCTGCCGCAGAGGCAGAGGAGGTCGACCCCTACGAGGCGTTCAAGAACGAGCTGCGCGCCAAGCCGGGCAAGTGGTACGTCATCCACTCCTACGCCGGGTTCGAGAAGCGCGTGAAGTCCAACATCGAGAACCGCAAGGTCTCCCTGACCATGGAGGACTACGTCTTCGAGGTGCAGGTGCCGATGGAGGATGTCGTCGAGATCAAGAACGGACAGCGCAAGCTGGTCAACCGCGTTCGCATCCCCGGCTACGTGCTCGTTCGCATGGACCTCAACGAAGACAGCTGGTCGGTCGTTCGCCACACCCCCGGTGTGACCGGATTCGTCGGCAACTCCCACAACCCGACGCCGCTTCGCTTCAACGAGGCCTTCGACATGCTGAAGAGCCTCGTGCAGGTCGTCGAGGCCCCCGCAGCCAAGGGCTCTGCCACAAAGGGCAAGTCCACCTCGCGGGTCATCCCGACCGAGGTCGACTTCGAGATCGGCGAGACCATCACGATCAAGGAGGGCTCGTTCGCTGGCCTTCCCGGCTCGATCAGCGAGATCAAGCCGGAGAGCGGCAAGCTCACTGTGCTCGTCTCGCTCTTCGAGCGCGAGACCCCGGTCGAGCTCAGCTTCGACCAGGTCACCAAACAATAGGCACGCCGCCGCTCCTGCGGCGTGCGTCGTCCGCTCCGCAGCACGATCGCGGTCGCGCTGCAGATCGGCTAAAGTAGCAAGGTTGCCTAACGAGCAATCCAATAGACCACCGCATCCATTCGGGATGTAGGGAGAGTGGGCCTCGGC
Source organism: Conyzicola sp. (assembly GCF_057073975.1). Classification (NCBI taxonomy): domain Bacteria; kingdom Bacillati; phylum Actinomycetota; class Actinomycetes; order Micrococcales; family Microbacteriaceae; genus Conyzicola; species Conyzicola sp. The sequence continues at coordinate 7,650 of NZ_JBXMIS010000112.1, forward strand.
CCGTTCGAATAGAAAGAAGAAGAAATGGCACCGAAGAAGAAGGTCACAGGTCTGATTAAGCTTCAGATCCAGGCCGGCGCCGCCAACCCAGCCCCGCCAATCGGCCCGGCCCTCGGTCAGCACGGCGTTAACATCATGGAGTTCTGCAAGGCCTACAACGCGGCGACCGAAGCCCAGCGTGGCAACGTCATCCCGGTCGAGATCACCGTCTACGAGGACCGCTCGTTCACGTTCATCCTCAAGACCCCGCCGGCAGCAGAGCTCATCAAGAAGGCCGCTGGCGTCTCCAAGGGCTCGTCGACTCCTCACACCGTGAAGGTCGCGAAGCTCACCAAGGACCAGGTTCGCGCAATCGCCGAGCAGAAGATGGTCGACCTCAACGCCAACGACGTCGAGGGCGCAATGAAGATCATCGCGGGCACCGCTCGCTCCATGGGAATCACGGTGGACGCATAATGGCTAAGAACTCCAAGGCATACAAGGCCGCTCTCGAGAAGATCGAAGAGGGTCGTTTCTACACTCCGAGCGAGGCAGTCAACGTCGCGCGCGTGACGGGCTCCGCCAAGTTCGACTCCACCATTGAGGTCGCCCTCAAGCTCGGTGTCGACCCGCGCAAGGCAGACCAGATGGTGCGCGGCACCGTCATCCTGCCCCACGGCACCGGCAAGACCGCTCGCGTCATCGTGTTCGCCACGGGTCCGGCAGCAGAGGCCGCTATCGCGGCTGGCGCTGACGAGGTCGGTGGAGCAGAGCTCATCGACAAGGTGGCTGGCGGCTACACCGCATTCGACGCCGCCGTCTCGACCCCGGAGCTCATGGGCCAGGTCGGCCGTCTCGGCAAGGTGCTCGGCCCGCGTGGCCTCATGCCGAACCCGAAGACCGGTACGGTCACCCAGGACACCGCCAAGGCTGTCTCCGACATCAAGGGCGGAAAGATCGAGTTCCGCGTCGACAAGCACTCCAACGTGCACTTCGTCGCAGGCAAGGCCTCCTTCTCCGAGGAGCAGCTCGCCGAGAACATCAAGGCAGCACTCGACGAGATCGTGCGCTCCAAGCCGTCGAGCTCGAAGGGCCGCTACATCACGAAGGCGACCGTTTCGACGACCTTCGGCCCTGGCATCCCGGTTGATGTCAACGCCATCTAAGTAGGTCACATCAGGGAGGGGCTCGCGAAAGCGGGCCCCTCTTCTGCTTTTATTGAGTTCTGCTTCTATTGAGGTACCGTCCGCGCGAACGAGAGCTGTGATGAGCCCAGAGTCGAGAAACGACCACGTCGTGGCCTTCGTCGTTCGTCCGGCGCGCGCGGGTGACGCCGTCTCGCTGCACCTGATCGCCGCCGCGACGTTTCCGCTCGCCTGTCTTCCAGAGACGCCCGCATCATCCATCGCCGCCTACATCGACGAGAACCTCTCTGTCGAGCGGTTCCGGCGGCACCTGACGTCGCCCGACACCAGCCTGTTCATTGCGGAGGTCAACGGCACCCCCGCCGGGTACGCCCTGCTCAACCTGGTGGAGACACGGGACGCCGAGGTGCGCCCCTACCTGAGTGCTTCACCGTCGGTCGAGCTCGACAAGTTCTACCTGCTCGCCGGTCGACACGGCTCTGGTCTCGCCGACGACCTCATGCGAGCAGTGCTGGAGGAGGCGCGAGAGCACGGTGCGGCGACGCTGTGGCTCAGCGTCGGTCAGCGCAACGACAGAGCGAATGCCTTCTACGACCGGTACGGCTTCGAGCGTCGGGGGTCGAGAACCTTCCCCATCGCAGACAGCTCAGAGGAAGACCTCGTGCGCGAGCTGGTGCTCGCGTGATCAGAAGAGCAACGGCAGCGGATGCGGCAGCACTCGCAGCGCTCGCCGCCGCCACCTTCCCCCTCGCCTGCCCTCCCGATGCCCTGCCGGAGTCGATCCAGGCCTTCATCGCCGCTCACCTTACCGAGCGCAACTTCGACGCATACCTAGCCGACCCGTCACGGGTGCTGCTCATCGCAGAGCAGAACGGCACGCCGAGCGGATACACCATGCTCGTGTCGGGCGAGCCAGCCGACCCCGACGTCGTCGCCGCGGTGACGGTGCGCCCGACGGTCGAGCTGAGCAAGTGCTACGTGGTCGCGCAGGCGCACGGGTCTGGCCTTGCCGGTGAGCTGATCACCGCATCTATCGACGCGGCGCGCGAACAGGGCGCTGCGGGAATCTGGCTCGGCGTCAATAATGAGAACGTCAAGGCCAATCGCTTCTACGAGAAGCACGGGTTCGTGCGAGTCGGCACGAAGAAGTTCCTCGTCGGTGAGCGCTGGGAAGACGACTTCGTGAGGGAGAGGCGGCTGTAGGTGGACGATCTCGCCGTCGAGGTGCGCCAGGCTGACCGCTCTGACGCCGTCATGCTGCACCTCATCGCGGCCGCCACCTTCCCTCTCGCGTGCGTCGGAACCGCGCCGGAGGACGTGCGGCAGCACATCGACGAGCATCTCACCGTCGAGCGGTTTCGCGAGTATGCGGCCGATGAGAGTCTGCGGCTGCTCGTCGTCGAGGCGAACGGCACTCCGGCCGGCTATGCGATGGTCAATCTCGAACGCACCGGCAACGCCGACGTGCTCGCCCTCGTCTCGACTCCCAACACCGTCGAGCTCGTCACGTTCTACCTACTGGCCGGTCGGCAGGGCTCAGGCCTCGCGGACTCGCTGATGAACGCGGCGATCGCGGAGGCGAAGGACAGCGGGGCTGCGTCGATATGGCTCGGCGTAGCCGACCACAACTCGCGCGCGAACAGCTTCTACGACAGGTACCACTTCACGCGGCGCGGAACGAAGACCTTCATGGTCGGCTCCGCGGCCCTCACCGACCTGATTCGCGAGAAGACCCTCTAGACCTCGCTGACGGTCAGCACGATCTTGCCGCGGGTGTGACCCGTCTCGAGTGCCTCGTGGGCGCGGCTGGCGGAGTCGAGCGAAAACACCTGGTCGACGAAGACCTTCACGTCACCCGATTCGAGCAGTCGGGAGATCACCGCGAGGGTCGAGCCGTCGGCGCTGACCTTGTAGTGTGTCGCGCGCACCCCGGCAACCGCCGCATCCTCCATCATCGAGTCCCAGCTGCCGGTCGGCGCGTTCACCAGCAGCCCGCCGGGGCGCAGCACGGACAGTGAGCGAGTGCCGGTCGTATCGTGCACGTTGCCGATGAGGTCGATGACGACATCCACGTCGTCGAGCACCTCTTCGAACCGCTCCGAGGTGTGGTCGACCACCTCGTTGGCACCGAGCTCCCGCAGCCAGCCGAGGTTGCGGGTCGACCCGGTGGCGATGACGTATGCGCCGAAGAACCGCGCGAACTGAACCGCGAAGTGCCCGACGCCGCCGGCTCCGGCGTGGATGAGCACCCGCTGGCCCTCGTGCGCCTTGCCGAGCTCGACCACCATGCCCCACGCCGTGAGGGCGGCGAGCGGAACCCCGGCGGCCTCGACGTGCGACAGCGACTTCGGCTTGCGGGTGAGGCTGATGGCAGGCACGGTCACGTACTCCGCGTAGGTGCCGCTCTGCCGGGGAACCGTGACCATGCCGTAGACCTCGTCGCCGGGCTTGATCGGGTGGCCCTCGTAGGGAGACGAGACGACGACACCGCTGAAGTCGTTGCCGAGCACTGCTGGATACGACGGAATCGCTGCTGCCACGCCGCGACCCGCGCGCGTCTTGGCGTCGATCGGGTTGACGCCAGCGGCGACGACCTTCACGAGGAACTCGGCGTTGACCGGCATCGGGCGCGGGGCTTCGGCGATCTGCAGAACATCTGGCCCCCCGGTGCCCTCCATGATGATGGCGCGCATCGTGCTCATTCCGTGGCCTCCCTGCCGATGTAGCTCAAGTAAAGAGGGCCAATGATTCGGCGTTGTTACGACGCGATAACTTCGGTGCAAAACATCAGCGTTCGCGCCGCAGCAGCGCGATGAGCTGGTTGGCGAGGCCCACCAGCACGTGGATCTCGTTGTCGTCGCGCTCGATCCAGCGCACCTGGGGCTCTGGGGCAACGGGAACGAAGTCGAGGTGCTGCTCCCAGACCAGCAGGGTGCGCTCTGCCCCGAGCACGTACTGCTGCCACCACACCTGACGAAGATAGGAGCGCGGGATGCTGCGCCAGGGTGAGCTTGTCGTCTTGATCTCTGCGAGAACCAGGCTGCCATCCCGCATGGCGACGCCATCCGGCGTCGCCAGGTGCAGCTTCTCGCCGTCGGCGTGGAACAACGCGTCGCTCGGCTCGATGCGGTGCTCCGCTCGCACCCAGCGGGCGATCTCCGGCTCGCGGGCGCGGCCGTGGTCGGTGAACGCGTTGCCGCTGAAGCTGGAGCCCATGAGCTTGTCGATCGCGACCGCCTGCAGGGCCGATCTGCTCGAGAGCCTGGCGACATCCGTTGCCGTGATTCCGCGGCTGCGGGCGCGCAGCCAGGCGACGCGATCGCTGGCACGGGCCACGATCCGATCGGTGTGCGCGACAGGCGGCTCATCCCAGAGGGAGAGCGTCGGCTGCACGGAGGTCACGCGTCCATTCTCCCCCCGCCATGGGCTCGGCAGAGGCATAGACCTGCACAGGATTGCCATAGGAATCGCATGGATACTCGAACCATGAGCCAGCACACTCCGGCAGCAGCTGCGTCGAAGGCCGCGCAGCCGCGCATGACCCGCGCCGACGGGTCTGCCATCCGCGCGGTCGTCGTCGACGACGAGGACTCCCTGACCGACCTTCTCTCGATGGCGCTCCGCTACGAGGGGTGGGATGTGCGCATCGCGGCCGACGGCCAGAAGGCCCTCGCCCTCGCGCGGGAGTTTCGCCCCGACGTGATCGTTCTCGACATCATGCTCCCCGACATCGACGGCATGCAGGTGCTGACCCGGCTGCGTGCCGACGGCATCCAGACGCCCGTGCTGTTCCTGACGGCGAAGGATGCCCTCGACGACCGCATCGCCGGCCTCACCATCGGGGGCGACGACTACGTCACCAAGCCGTTCAGCCTCGAGGAGCTGGTTGCCCGGCTGCGCGGACTCATTCGACGCGCCGCCCTCACGAGTGGTGGGTCGAGCGACTCCTTCATCCAGGTCGGCGATCTCACCCTCGACGAGGACAGCTACGAGGTCGCCCGTGACGGCACGGCCGTCGAGCTGACGGCAACGGAGTTCGAGCTGCTGCGGTTCCTCATGCGCAACCCGCGCCGGGTGCTCAGCAAGAGCCAGATCCTCGACCGGGTCTGGCGCTACGACTTCGGGGGCAAGTCGAGCATTGTCGAGCTCTACATCTCCTACCTCCGCAAGAAGATCGACTCCCTCGGGCCGCGCATGATCCACACCGTGCACGGCGTCGGGTACATGCTGAAGCCGGGGGAGTGATGCGCCGCTGGACCCTCCGTCGCCAGCTGATCGCGGCGATCTCGCTCCTGCTCGTCATCCTCAGCGTCATCATCGGCCTCGTGAGCGTGCTGGCCCTGCGCGGCTACCTCACCGACCGGCTCGATGAGCAGCTCGCCGCGGCGACCTCGCGGTTCCAGGGCGTCGTCGAACGCCCCGATGGGCCCTACAACGGAGAGCGCCCCGACAGCCCCGCCCCGGCCCTCCCGCTCTCTGGGCTGCAGCCGGGAGCGATCGGGGCCTTCATCGACGACGGCAGCATTCGGGGCGCGATCCTCGGCGATGAGCTAGGCACCACGGTGCTCACCCCGGCGCAGGCCTCTGCACTGCGATCGGTTCCCACCGACGGCTCGGCCGTCACGGTCGACCTCGGCAGCCTCGGCGAGTACCGCGCGGCCGCGACGGCAACCGACGGCGACGACATCGCCCTCATCGCCCTTCCCCTCGCCGAGCTCGAGTCGACCGTGCTGCAGCTGGTGACTGTCATCGCCCTCGTCGCGGCCGGCGGGCTCGTGGTCGTGCTCATCGGCGGCACCGCGATCGTGCGCTACGCCCTTCGACCGCTCGACCGGGTCGTCGCCACCGCGACCCACGTGGCAGAGCTGCCTCTCGACCGGGGCGAGGTTGCGCTCTCTGTTCGCGTGCCAGAGGAGGACGCCCAGCCGTCGACCGAGGTCGGCACGGTCGGCGCCGCCATCAACCACATGCTCGCCAACATCGCCAACGCCCTGAGCGCGCGCGAGGCGAGCGAACGAAAGGTGCGCACCTTCGTGGCGGATGCCAGCCACGAGCTGCGCACACCGCTCGCCTCGATCCGCGGCTACGCAGAGCTCACCCGCCGTGGCGGACACGAGCTTCCCGATGACGTGGTGCGGGCGATGGGCCGCATCGAGTCGGAGTCGGTGCGCATGACCTCCCTCGTCGAAGACCTGCTGCTGCTCGCGCGCCTCGATGACGGCCGAGAGCTCGAGTCTGCCCCGGTCGACCTCACTGGCCTGCTGGTCGACGCCGTCAGCGACGCGCAGGCCGCGGGGCCAGACCACTCCTGGGCGCTCGACATTCCCGACGAGCCGGTCGTCGTGCTCGGCGACGCGCCTCGCCTTCACCAGGTACTCGTCAACCTGCTCGGCAACGCGAGAACCCACACCCCGGCGGGAACCTCGGTCACGGCATCCATTCGGCACACAGACCAGAGCGCGGTGATCACGGTCACGGATGACGGCCCCGGCATCGCAGCCGACCTGCAGCCGACCCTGTTCGAGCGCTTCGTTCGCGGAGACAGCTCGCGCTCGCGGGCGGCCGGCTCCACCGGCCTCGGGCTCGCGATCGTCGCGGCGGTCGTCGAGGCGCACGGCGGAACCGTTGCGGTGTCGAGCGAGCCCGGCCGCACGACCTTCACCGTCGGTTTGCCGATCGCACCGTAGTCACGTACTCTTATCGAAGCCAAAGACCGCTGGTCTTCGCTGTGCCTCGGCAGAGTGAACGAAGTTCTCGCAAGAGAAGCCCGCGCAGGTGTGTGAAGTTTTCTTCTGTTGAAACAGAAATCAGCTCCGTGCGCCAGCGCCGGAGCATTTTTTTATGCTCCGGAACGTCTGAAGTAAAAGACAACTATTCAAGGAGTGCCATGGCGAACAAGGAAGCATCCGTCGCCGAGCTCACGAACCTGTTTCGTGACTCGAACGCCGTTCTGCTGACCGAGTACCGCGGTCTCACTGTGGCGCAGCTCAAGAGCCTGCGCCAGTCCATCAGCGAGCACGCGACCTACGCCGTCGTCAAGAACACGCTCACCAAGATCGCGGCGAACGAGGCTGGCATCAGCTCGTTCGACGACCAGCTCGCTGGTCCGTCCGCGCTCGCGTTCGTGCACGGCGACACCGTCGCCGTCGCGAAGGCACTGCGTGACTTCTCCAAGGCGAACCCTCTGCTCGTGGTCAAGGGGGGCTATTTCGATGGCGCCC
>NZ_JBXMIS010000113.1:0-13920 GCF_057073975.1 Conyzicola sp.
TGATGAGGTCGGCCGTGGTGACATCCAGGCCACGCTCGGCAAGACCGGCGGCGACGCCGATGAGCCAGGCGTTGCCGGCGGAGCCGCCACCACCGAGGACGAGGGCGCGGCGGGCTGAAGAGAGAGAAGTGCTCACGGGAGGTGCCTTTCGCAGACTGCGTGGCGGGTGCTCCCGGTGACGACTAGATCAGTCGCGATCGTCGACCGAGGGGAGCACCCGATGTGGATACTGCGTTCATGGGTGTCACCTCCAGAGGGTCGATTGCGTTCGGGCGACGGTGACACGGTGATGGAAGGCGGGCAACGAAGGAGCCTGACGTTGATGTAACGAGAATCGACCTTCCGGAGCAGGCGAATGTCGATGTGCGTTACATGGATGCCGAATGCGCGCCGACGATATATCGTTAGGTATCGCCCATTCCCACCCCGGGGTCGGGTGAGAAGGAGACGATGATGCGTAATTCATCCATGGGAGACATGTTCGGCGGCATGGGAGGCGGGCACGGCCAGGGCGGCCCGCGCGCCGCGGCCGACTGGGCCGGTGCTACCGCCTGGGAGGCGATGGAGCAGCTCAAGGCGCAGTTCGAGCAGAAGGTCGGCCCGCGCATGGGCCGCGGCGATGTGCGTGCGGCGGTGCTGAGCCTGCTCGCAGAGAAGCCGATGCACGGCTACCAGATCATCCAGGAGATCGCAGAGCGCAGCGGCGGCGCGTGGAAGCCGAGCCCCGGCTCTGTCTACCCGACGCTGCAGCTGCTCGCCGACGAGGGCCTCATCAGCGCGAGCGAGTCAAACGGCCGCAAGACCTACTCGCTCACCGAGGAGGGCAAGGTCGTGGCGGATGCCGAGACGGCGACCCCGTGGGACAGCCACGGAGCCAGGGAGAAGGGGCGGGCATCCGCGCTTCCCAAGGCCGGCATCGACCTCGCCCAGGCGGCGGCGCAGGTCGGCCGCTCTGGCACCCCCACGCAGATCGAGGAGGCCGTCGCCGTATTGGAGGAGGCGAAGCGCAAGATCTACTCGATACTGGCTCAGTGAGACCAGCGAGTGTGAGAACCGACGCGACCGACGCCGGGGCGATGCGTGCGCGGTACCGGCGCATCATCCGGTTCGCCGCACGGTATCTCGTGCAGACCTGGTGGTTCGAGCTCGTGCTGCCGCGGTTCGGCCTCTCGCGCCTCGCGGCGGTCGGGCGCCCCAAGCGACTGCGGCGCATCGCGCGGCGGTTCCACGGGCTCGCCGTCGACCTCGGCGGGCTCATGATCAAGGTCGGCCAGTTCATGTCGACGCGGCTCGATGTGCTGCCGCCGGAGATCACCAAGGAGCTCGAGGGACTGCAAGACGAAGTGCCTGCCGTGCCGTTCGCCTACATCGCGGCATCGGCAGAGGCTGAGCTCGGCATGCCGCTCGAGCTCGCCTTCGCGAGCGTCGACCCGGTGCCGCTCGCCGCGGCATCCCTCGGGCAGGCGCACCGCGCCACCCTGACTGATGCGGATGCCGCAGACACCGGGCTGCGCGACGTCGTCATCAAGATCCAGCGCCCTGGCATCGGCCTGATCGTCGACGTCGACCTGCGCGCCCTTCGTCGCGTCGCCCGCTGGCTCAGCCGCATCCGGCTCGTCTCCGACCGGGTCGACATGCCCATGCTCATGGAGGAGTTCGCCCGCACGAGCCTCGAGGAGATCGACTACCTCCACGAGGCCGCGAGCGCAGAGCGCTTCGCCGAGATGTTCGACGGCGACGACCGCGTCGCCGTGCCGGCGGTGGTGTGGGAGCGCACCGCTCGGCGCGTGCTGACGACAGAGGATGTCACGGCGATCAAGATCAACGACACCGGGAGCCTGCGCGCCGCCGGCATCGACCCTGCGGTGGTCGCGTCGGAGTTCGCCGCCGTCATGTTCGACCAGCTGTTCATCGAGGGCTACTTCCACGCCGACCCGCACCCCGGCAACATCTTCGTGACCCCGGATGCGAGCGAGCGCGGCTGGCACTTCGCCTTCATCGACTTCGGGATGATGGGCGAGGTTCCGACGAGGCTGCGCGCCGGTCTGCGCGGCCTGCTCATCTCCGCCGCGTCGCGCGACGGCAAGGGAATGGTCAACGGCATCCGCGAGGTCGGGGTGCTGCTGCCGACCGCCGACACGATAGAGCTCGAGCGGGCCATGACCAAGCTCTTCGCGCGCTTCGGCGGAATGGGATTCGCCGAGCTCGCCGAGGTCGACCCCCGGGAGTTCCAGGCGTTCGCGACCGAGTTCGGCGACGTCGTGCGATCGCTGCCGTTCCAACTACCGGAGAACTTCCTCCTCATCATCCGGGCGATGTCGCTCACCTCCGGAATGTGCAGCACCCTCGACGCGAAGTTCAACATCTGGGATGCCGTCGAGCCGTACTCGGCCAAGCTCATCTCGGCGGAGGCCGGCAACGTCGTGCAGGATCTCGCGAAGAAGGCGATGGCGGTCGCGAGCACCGTTGTGCGACTGCCGCAGCGACTCGACGACCTCACGACCCAGCTCGAGGAGGGGCGCATCGCGGTGCAGACCCCGCGACTCGACAAGCGGGTAGCCTCGCTCGAGCGAACGGCACGGCGCCTCATCTCTGCGGTGCTGTTTGCCGCGCTGCTGATCGGCGGCATCCTCGTGCGCCGTGAGGATGCCGTGCTCGGCACCGTGCTTCTCGCCACCTCCGCGCTGCCACTGCTGCACGCCCTCTTCGCGGGACTCGTGGGGCGGCGGCTGCCCTAGGCGCAACCTGCGCGTCTCACTCCCACTCCCTGTGAGCATTGTCAACCGACTGCCGCAATCGGCTCGGCCTGCGTACCGTCGAAGAATGAAGCTCATCAACTACGGCGACACCGACTGGCTGATCGGCGACGATGCAGCCGACCTCCTGCTGGAGTACTCGGTGCTCATGGCCAAGGGCGCGACGGCCGACTCTGTCGACGTGCGCGTGCTCACCGCAACGGGCCAGCCGCAGTCGGTGAAGCTGCTCATCGGCCCCGCCACGATGATGACGGCACGACCGGTTGCGAGCGAGCTGCCGGAGCCAGACAACGCGCAGACGATCGCCGACGTTCGCGAGCGGATCCACGCGATCGAATCGCCGCCGTCGGTGCAGCCGAGCGTGCCAGACAGCGTCTTCGACGACTACGAGCTCTAGTCGCCCTAGACGACCAGCACGATCTTGCCGCGCACATGTCCGTCGCGGCTGAGGGTCAGCGCCTCCGCCGCATCGGCGAGCGGGAAGGCGCGGGTGACCTCGAGGGTGAGCCCCCCGTGCGCCGCCAAGCGGATCGCCCGTGCGCTGTCGTCTGGCGTCGCCTTCAGGCGGGTGATGCCGGCGGCATCCGATTCGTCTGTTCCCACGGCGGTGGATGCCCGCGAGAGATCTGACAGCAGTGCGGACGTCGCCGACACCGCACCATGGTCGCCGGCGAAGTCGACGGATGCCGTCACCGCGCCGAGCGCGCGCACCCGCTCGATGAGACCATCGCCATACAGCACCGGCTCCGCACCGAGCGCACGCACGTAGTCGTGGTTCTTCGCCGAGGCCGTGCCGATGACCGTCGCGCCGAGGTGGCGTGCGATCTGCACCGCGGCAGAGCCGACACCGCCGGCGGCGTTGTGCACGAGCACCCTGTCGCCGGCACCGACCCCGGCGGCCGTGAGCGCAGCCCACGCTGTCGCGCCAGCGAGCGAGATCGCGGCGGCCTGCTGCCAGTCGACGGATGCCGGCTTCGCCCACGTGTTCACCGCCTTCACGATGCGGTGGGTTGCATACGCGCCGAGGTACTGGCGGGCGATGACCTCGTCGCCGACGGAGAACTCGACGCCGTCGCCGACGGCCTCGACGACTCCAGCACCCTCCATGCCCGGCACCACGGGAAACTGCGGTGCCTGGCGCACAGTGGCCCCGGAGACGAACTTCCAGTCGAAGGGGTTGACCCCGATGGCGAGCTGGCGCACGAGCAGCTCGCCCTCGCCCGGTGCGGCCGGCTCGAACTCGCGGAGGTGCAGTTGCTCCGGTCCGCCGAAGGCGTCGATCTCGATGCGCTGTGCCATGGCTCGAGCCTAGCTACCGGGAGTGTGCCTTCTCCTGCGCGGGCAGCTCGCCCTTCGCGGCGAGGTCGGCGTAGTGCGCCCGCGCCTCGTCCTGGCGAATGCCCTCTGCCCCGGTCGCGATCGCGGCGCGCAGGTGCTCCGGCTCGAAGCCGAAGGCGTCGGTGAGCGCGAGCGCGTGCGGGCGAAGACGCGGCAGCAGGCGGTCGTCGATGTAGGCCGTGATGGCCTCCGCGCGCTGGGCCGAGAGGCGACCGTGGATGAGGTACCAGGCCAGGTTCTTCTCGATCATCGACAGGCCGAACAGGTCGCGCAGCCAGGTGAGCACCTGCTTGGTGCCGGCGTCAGGGATGGCGTCGACGGCATCGGTGAACGCCTCCCACTGCAACAGCTCTGCGTGCGCCCGCGCCGCCTCGATGAGCTCGTTCTGATGGCGGTTGAAGAGCGCGGCGGCCTCGGCCGCGGGCAGCTTGCTCGCCGGGCGGAGCTTCGTCGCGAGCGCGGCGACCATCGTGTGCACCCGGTCGGTGAGCAGTTGGCGCTGGGCGGGGGCGTCGCGCACGTAGCCGACGGAACGGGCCGTCGAGCCGAAGTCGGCGACGTTCTGCACGAGCTGGCGGAGGCCGGAGCGGTTGTAGGTGGCCTCGCCGACCTGGGCGGTGACGTACTGGGCAAGGGCGCCCGCATCCGCCTTGGCGAACTTGCGGGAGTAGTCGGTGAGCAGCCGCTTGGCGACGAGCTGCAGCAGCACGTTGTTGTCGCCCTCGAACGTGACGTAGATGTCGAGGTCGGCGCGCAGCTGGGTCAGGCGGTTCTCGGCGAGGAAGCCGGCACCGCCGCAGGCCTCGCGGCACTCCTGCAGGATGTCGAGGGCAGCCCATGTGCTCAGCGGCTTGAGGGCGGCGGCGATCGTCTCCAGATCCTGGCGGTCCTGGTCAGTGTCGGTGCGACCGGAGAACACGCCGTCGAACGACTGCAGGAACACCTCGTGGGCGAACGACATGGCGTAGGTCTGGGCGAGGCGGGGTAGGAGGCGGCGCTGGTGGCGGCCGTAATCGAGCAGCACCTGCTCGTCGGTGCCGCCGGCCGTGAACTGGCGGCGCTCGCTCGCGTAGCGCAGCGCGATCGTCAGCGCGGCCTTGCTCGCAACCACGGCCGCGCCGTCGAGCGAGACGCGGCCCTGCACGAGGGTTCCCAGCATGGTGAAGAAGCGCCGGCCGGGGCTGGCGATGGGGGAGGTGTAGGTGCCGTCGGCATCCACGTCGCCGTACTTGTTGAGCAGGTTCTCGCGCGGGATGCGCACGGCGGTGAAGTGCAGGCGGCCGTTGTCGATGCCGTTGAGGCCGCCCTTGAGCCCGTCGTCCTCTCCCCCGACGCCGCGAAGGAACCCCTTGTCGTCGCGGATCGGCACGTAGAAGGCGTGCACGCCGTGGTTGACGCCCTTTGTGATGAGCTGCGCGAAGACGACGGCGGCCTTGCCGTGCAGGGCCGCGTTGCCGAGGTAGTCCTTCCACGCGGCGCGGAACGGCGTCTCGATGATGAACTCGTCGGTGAACTCGTCGAAGGTCGCGGTGGTGCCGATCGCGGCGACGTCGGAGCCGTGTCCGGTCTCCGTCATCGCGAACGCGCCGGGAACCTTCAGGCTGAGGATGTCGGGCAGCAGCTTCGTGTGGTGCCGCTCGGTTCCGAGGTGCATGACCGCTGCACCGAACAGGCCCCACTGCACGCCCGACTTGATCTGCATCGACGGGTCGCCAAGCACGAGCTCCTCGAAGCTCGCGATATTGCCGCCGTGGTCCTCCTGTCCGCCGACCGACTTGGGGAAGGCGCGGTGCACGGAGTTGGCGTCGACGAGCATCTGCAGCTGACCGAGCACCCGAGTGCGGTGCTCGTCCATGCTGAGCCCGTCGATGCGGTGGAAGGCCGGGTTCTTCAGCATCTCGCGGGAGTGCTTGCGGGCCTCTGCCCAGTCTCCCAGCAGGTACTCGCCGAGCCAGGCGACATCCACCGTCGGCGCCGTCGGCGCTGCGTCGGGAGTCGTGGTCGGCGCTGCTGTTGGCCGATCGGCGAGCTGGGTCATGAGCTGCCCTTCCGTGAGAGGTGACGACTCCTACGGTAGGAACCGCGCCTCCGCACGCCAAACACGTCGTGGCAAGCGCACGAAACGCCCCGGCCGTGACCGGGGCGCTTCTGTGGGAAAGCTACAGCTTGCTGGGGGCAGGCTGTGCGGAGTCCTACAGCTCGGAGCCCGGCACCTCGAAGGTGTTGCACGCGTTCGGGCCACCGGCGCGACCCGCCTCGAACCATTTCTGGCGCGACTCGCTCGAGCCGTGGGTCCAACCCTCCGGGTTGACCTGGCCCTGGGTCTTCTCCTGGATGTTGTCGTCGCCGACCGCGGCGGCCGCGTTGAGTGCGTCGTTGATCTGCTGCTGCGTGACCGGCTCGAGGAACGTCACGCCGTTCTCGTCCTCGATGGTGGATGCCGCGCCGACCCACGCGCCGGCGAAGCAGTCGGCCTGCAGTTCGAGCCGAACACTGTCGGAGTCCGCGCCCTGCACCTGCAGGTCCTTGCCCTCGGTGATTCCCGAGATGTGCTGGATGTGGTGGCCCCACTCGTGGGCGATGATGTACATCTGAGCAAGCGACCCGCCGCTCGCGCCGAACTTGCTGCGCAGGTCGGCGTAGAACGCGGTGTCGAGGTAGATGCCCTGGTCGGGCGGGCAGTAGAAGGGCCCGACGGCGGAGGTGGCGTTTCCGCAGCCGGTGCTCGTCGAACCGTCGAATATCGTCACGTCGGGGGTCACGTACTCGAATCCGAGGGCGGACGCCTGGTCTGCCCAGTAGACGTCGAGCGACGCGGCGGCACCCTCGACACGGCAGTCGTCATTGGTGTTGGCCTGCTCGACCGTGCAGTTGAGCTCCTCCTCTGGTCCAGGCGCCCCACCGCCTCCGCCGATCAAGCCAGACAGGTCGATGCCGGTGAACTGGGCGATGAGGAACACCGCGATCACACCGACGATGCCTCCACCTCCCGCGATGGCCCCGTTGCGCCCTCGTCGGCTGACACGGCCAGAGCCGACGTTTGCACCCTCGTTGAAAGTCATTCCAAAACGGTACTACGCCAAACGCGCCCATCCAGCCAGCACTCAGCTAGCTGTCAGGGCGCGTTCCGGGGTCTAAGCGGCCGAGTGGCGGCGCTCCTCCCGCTGGCCGGCGGTCGCTGCGCGCACGATCCAGACCAGGCCGACCGCCGCGAGCGCCACGATCGCACCCCAGGTCGTGACCTCGTAGGCGCGGGTGAGCCAGCCGACCGCGATCGGAAGGATGGCGATCACCACGAGCGCCGCTGTCGTGACGACGGGCACCCAGCGGCGCGATCGCCGCAGCAGGGCGACTCCGAAGGCGGCGAGCAGCGCCGCGAGGGCGAGAACAACGACCGTCCACCACGGTGCCTCTGGCACCAGGGGGATGACCCGGACCACCTCGTGAGCACCGCCGCTGGAGTTGGCACCGAGCAACCGCACCGTCGCCTGGGTACCAACGTCGAAGCGCTGCACTTCTGTCATCGCGGATTCCGAGAGAACGACGGTGCCGTCACCGTCCGATGTCACACCCGACAGCTGGCGGATACCGACCACTCGCACATCGTGCGCTCCGTCAGCGAGCAGGTCGGCTGGGACGAGCCCGGAGAGCTGCGCCGTGCCGTCGCGGCCGACGATCGCGGCGGCGACGATCACCGGGTCGGTCGTGATCGTGAGATAGACCACCGAGCCCGCCACGTATCCGTCTGCATGCGCCGACACTGACACCCACGCGATGGCGGAGGAGACGCGCAGTGTTCCGGCTGTGACCGGGGCGCCGAGTCCCGCGTCGGAGAACACGCGACGAGCGTCGGTCGAGACTGGCCCGCCGAGCAGCTGCGCGCTCGACGGCTCGTCGACGATCGACGCGCTGTCGAGCGCGGCGAACTCTGATGCCAGCCGCTGTCGCGACTCCTCGATCGCCGCCGCGATGGTGGTGGTGTCGAGCACGCTAGCCGGCGTCACGAGGAACTGGCCGACGGTGCGGGCTCCCGTCACCTGCACAACGACGCCGGATCGGGGCGCGAAGCCGCCGAGAGCCTCGCCGCGGAGAGCGGCGATGGTGCGCTGTGCGGCGGACAGGCTCGGGGTCGAGCCGATGGCCGGCTGCACTCCGGACCCGACGTCGATGGTGCTCTCCGAGCTCGCCGATCGCGCGGGCGCGCCCGGCGTGATCGAGGATCCGATCGGCACGACCGCGGTCGTGGTGCGCGGCAGCACGGCACCGGGCGTGAGCCGAGCTCCGCGAGGCGGCGTCGAGTCCGCCTCGCCAGACCCACCGGATGCAGATGTCAGCACGACCTCCTCTTCCTCTGGGGCGGCGGCTGGCGTGGTCGAGCGAGGCACTGTCGTCGCGGTCGGTGCCGGCGTCGGTTCGGACGAGGCGCTGGCACTCGGGCTCGGGCTTGGGCTTGCACTCGCGCTCGGCAGTGGAGCGGGCGCCGCGACGAGGTGCAGCTGGATGGTGACGGAGGTTGCCGCCTCGTACGCCCCGTCGACGACAACGCTGGCATTCACCCCGCAGAACCCGACCGACGTTGCCGTGATCGTGGCTCCGCTCAGGCTGCAGTGGGTGTCGCCGGTGACGATCGAGTAGCTGACCGTGCCGCCTCCGGCACTTGGGCTTCCACCGAGGGTGATCGTCGATCCGACCTCTGCCGATGACGCGGAGGCGGCGATTCCGATGGTGCGGGCGACGCGGGTCACCAGGAAGCCCACCGACGCACTGACCTGGTTGTAGCCGTCATCCTCGGCAATGGTCGCGGTGATGCTGCAGTACCCGGGAGCGAGAAGGGTGATGGCGGTGCCCGGCCCGATCTCGCAGATACCGATGGATGCCGCGTCCACCTCGTACCCGATCGCCGGGTCATCGGGAGACACGGTCGGCACAACCGTGAGCGTTGAGGTCATCGGGTGCGTCGTGCCCGGTACATCGAGGTCGATGGTGAGAGAGCGGTTCGCCTTAGCGGTGGCAGCCACATCGAGCATCAGCACGACGTCGGCCGCCGCCAGGTGGTTCGCCGACTCCGCAACGGAGACCGTGACGGTGCACGAGCCCTCTACGGCGGTCGCCGTGACGATTCCCGCGCCCCACGAGCACTCACCGGAGCCAACGATGGTTGGCACGACGCCGCCGAGGGCAGTCGCGCCGAAGGCCTGCGTGCTAGAGGGCGCCATGTCGTTGAGAGTGAGTGGCGAGAGCGTGACGACCTGCGTGGCCTTGAGAACGGTCACGACGCCAGCCACGTAGCTGAACGTGTAGTTCGCGGCGGCGGCACCAGAGCACGTGACGGTGGGTGCAGACCCGGCTGCGCTGGCAGAGGTGTAGCTGGAGGAGCACTCTGGCAGTGCCGACAGGTTCTCCTCACCCTCTGCGTAGACGTAGCCGGTGACGGTTGCGATGTAGGCGGGCGGGGCATCCCCGTAGGTGACGGTGGGGCTGGACGCGGTAACGGTCAGCACGGCGGCGTCGACGGTTACCTCGAAGGTGACGTCTGCCGCATCGAGGTACTCCTCATCGCCATCAGCGGTGACCGTCACGGTCGCGGTCCCGACGCCCACGACCGTGATCGCGCCGTCGGGCGACACGGTGACAACGGAGGTGTCGCTCGTTGCGTACACGACGGGAAGGCCGGAGTCGGTGCTCGCGGTCGCGGCCGCCGGCGCATCTCCATACGTGAGGGCGACACCCGATGCGGTGATCTCCTGTGACTTGCGCAGGATGGTCAGCGACAGCGTCGCCGTCTCACTGGTCTGGCCATCGCTCACGACCGAGAACTCGAGGTCGACCACGCTGGCCGCGGTCGGCGTTCCGTAGATCTCGCCGTCTTCGGTGAAGAATAGCCCGTCGGGAAGGATGCCGCTCACGAGCGTCCAGTTGCTGTAGACGCCGTTGCCGCCCATGGCCTCGAGGAAAGCAGAGTACGAGGAGTCGATCGTGCCGTCGGGCAGCGAGGTGGTCACTACCACCGGTGGTCCAGGCTGAACCGAAACGATGCGGGTCACCGACGGGGCCGGGCTGAAGACGCTCGAGCCAGGCTGGGTCGCCGTGATCTCACATTCGCCGTCGTTCGGTCCAAGGAGGAGTACTCCCTCGGTCACCGAGCAGACATCGGAGGGTCCTGCGGAGTACTCCACCGCGAGCCCGGCCGCGGTCGTCGTCGCAGTGAGGCTTCGGGAGTCTCCGGCTGTACCAGTTGCCGCAGTGGTGAAGGTGATCGACTGCAGCTGGCGGATCACGGCGAAGGCGACCGTGACGGGCGTGGCGGCGGTGTACGCCTCGTTGCCGCCCTGACTCGCGGTGATCGAGCAGGTGCCGAGTGTCAGCAGGGTGACGACGGCGCCGGAGACCGTGCAGACATCCGTCGTGTTGCTCTCGTAGCTGGCGGTGAGGCCGCTGGTGGCGACGGCTCCTGCGGTGACGGTGGTTCCCGCATACTGCGTGGCCGGCGCGCTGAACGTGAGTGTCTGGGCCGACTTCACGACAGCCTTCAGCGGAACCCAGTTGGGCGCGACCGCGGAGGTAGACCAGTCGGCCGTTGCCGCGTTGTAGTAGGCGACCACCCGCACGCAGTACCAGGCATTGAAGGTGAGGCCCGTGATGCCAATGGAGACGTCGGAGGGGAACGAGCCTGACATGACCGCATCCTCCGTGCCGGAGTCGGTCTCCGACTGAACGTAGCCCGTTGTCGTCGTAGTGCCGAGGGTGGTGCAGGCGCCGCCAGACGAGTCGGGTGCGTACTGGAACTTCGCCTTTGCGCCGTTCACAACCTGATTGGGATCGATGGTGCCGTTGAGCGTCGCCGCACCAGCATTCGTGACGTCGGTCGCACTCGCGGTCGTCGCCGTCGGCGCTGCTGGCACCTCGGTGGTGACAAAGCTCAGCGTCTCGCCGTAGACCGTGCCCACGTGCGCCCGGAAGTAGTATGTGGTGCCGCTGGCGAGGCCGGTGAGGTCGGTGCCGACCGCGTAGGAGATGCCGGCGCTGGTCGTCTGGCCGGCGACGACGGTCGTCGCGCCCGTCAGGGTGGGCGAGGTGGAGTATTCGAAGACGATGTCCGACCCCGCTGTGCCGTTCGGGTCGACGACACCGTTGATGCGGGCGGCCGTCGTGGTGACGGTCGTCGCCGGGCTCGTCGTGACATCCATGGGCAGCGACTCGTCGATGGTGTCGAAGGTGGTCAGCATGCTCGAGCCGCAGGTGCCGCCGGCTCTGGCGACGGAGTACGTCGAGCTACCCGAGCCGATGGTGACCGTGCCGATCCTGGCGACCGCGGAGTTGCGCAACAGGAACGTGCCGGTGCAGGTGGGCACTGTCATCTTGTAGGTGATCGACCGCACGGTCGGAGTGCCGGAGGTACCGGTGGGAACCACGAACGGGCCAGAGAACGTGTACGCGGTCTGTGCGCCCGCCGCGGTGGTCGGGTCGGCGATGGCCACCCCGTTGTACTTCGCCGTTCCCGGAACATACGTGAGCCCGGCGTCGCGGGTGTCGAGCACCTGGTCCACGGAAACGCCACCACCGGTATTGGTGAGGTTGACCGTGTACGAGAAGGTCGTGAAGCCGTCGGCGACGTCGACCGCGGCGGCGACCGTCTTCGTTGCCTTGACCGCGATCGACGTCGAGCCGGACGCGACGGTCGCGCTCGACAGCGACGATAGGTCGGTGTGTTTGATCTGGGTCCCGCTCGCGATCTGGGCGATCGGCACGACGCTCGCGGCGGTGACCGCGGACTTGCCGACGATGCGGAAGGTGTAGACGGCCGTGTAGTAGTAGCGACTCCCGCCAGCGAGCGGGATGCGCAGCTGGTTCGACCACGTATTCACGAGGCTGCCCGCGTTGCGTGAGTTGTTCGTGTACGCACTGAAGGTCGTGCTCTCGAGGCGCAATGCCTCGGTCGGCCACGAGGACCGGCCGGCCGGAGAGATCCACACCATGGAGCCGTCGATCGCATTGCCTGCGCCGATCGTTCCCGTGTTGCCCTCGACCGTGACCGTCATGGTGGAACCGACGGTGGTGACGCTGGTCGAGGCCATGCTCGTCACCTTGTTGGCCGCGGCTTTGATCGTCTCGCTGACCTTGGCGAACGAGAAAGTGCAGCTGTAGAGCTCTGTCGCTCCTGTCGTTCCCGGCTTGCCGGAGTAGACGTGCACGACGTGCGATTGCGCCTTAACCGTGGATGCCGTGGCCTTCAGCAGGAAGAACGCCGTCGAGGAGCCCGAGGCGGCAATGTCACCGAGGGGCTGCTGGGAGGTGGCGGGGTTCGCTAGCCCGACGACCCCACCGAGGAAGGTGTCGACCGTCGCCCAGATGTTGGTGCGGGCCGAGCTGCTGCTCCGGTTCTCGATCTTGTACGAGACATAGGCGGCGTCGAGGCTCGAGCTCGCACTGCTGTCGATGTAGAAGACTTTGCCGTGGCTCGCCGTGACGCGCATCGAGTTCTGGTCGTCTGCCGACAGGCCGGTGCAACTATTGCTGGCGGCAGCCGCCGCTGGGGTTGGCATCGGGTCGAAGGCAACGCCAGACAATGGTGCGCCGATAAGGGCGAGCACCGACAGGAGCGCAATTCCGAACCGTCCACGAGCGCCGTATCGGCGCGAACGTGATGTACCGGCAGACGCATCCTTGCGCTTCACAATATCTCCCCAGGTTGATCGGGACTTCCCCCATCCGATCAGTGATGACACTAGAGGCCGTCACGTTGCTCCTCCACGCCCAAAAGGAGTGCCCCTCTGGCGAGGGGTGGGACGTACGGCAGGCTCGCCGGTGAACAGCACCTCGAGTGGCGGCGCTGCAGCCCCTCCCCTCAGCAGATTCGGAACGAACGCTCACACCGTGACGCGGGCGCGCAGCACCAGCCCGACGCACGCGGCGGCGAACACAGCACCGAGAATCGCCCATCCGCCGAGGCCGAGTGCGAGCACGAGCGGCAGCGCGAGCAGAGGACCGAGGATGCGCGCGAGCGACGACGCCATCGCGAACGTTCCCTGATACTGACCATGCAATCACGATGGCGTATCGCGGAAGGCGAGGTGCCACGTCGCGAGCCCGCCGAGGATCTCGCCGGCGGTGAGTGCGACGATCGCGAGCAGCACGATGACCGCCGACGGCACGGCGGGGGTCATCGCCGCGACGCCAACCAGGATGCAGGCGAGGGGGAAGGCGACCGCCGCAAACGAGGCGAACCGCGCTGCCATCCTGTCGTCGGTCAATCGCGCCGACAGCCTGGTCTGGAACAGCAGCACGAGCACGGTGTTGAGCCCGAAGCCGACGGCCGCGATCCACTCTGGCGCACCGGTGCGGGTGGAGATCCACAGGGGAAGCAGCACGGTGAGCACCGGCATGTTGAGCGCGAGCACCGCCGAGAGCCCGGTCGCGATCATGAACCGCCGGTCGCGGAGAGCGACGACACCGGGACGGCGGGTGGCCACAGAGGGCTCCTGCACCGCCCGCGGCAGGGTCGCGAACATGACGCCGGCGACGAGGGCGAGGCCAGCACCCAGCCAGAAGACGGCGACGGAGAGCGCGGGGGAGTCGACGGCGAGCACGGCTACTCCGATCACCGTGCCGATGCCGAGGCCCGCGTTCATGAGGGTGTAGACGACCGCGCGCGAGCGGATGCGCTTGGCTGGCTCTGTAGCCGCGGCCACGAGGGCCTGGCGGATCGCGTTGAGCGCGGACTGCGCCACGAGAAAGCAGCAGGCTCCGGCGACGTACAGTGGCAGGCCGTCGGCGAGCGCGTAGAACACGAGCGCAAGTGACGCGAGCGCGCTCAGCCCGATGCCGG
>NZ_JBXMIS010000114.1:0-21784 GCF_057073975.1 Conyzicola sp.
GCCCAAGCCCGAGGGCGCCCAGCTCAAGATCAACATGCTGCTCTCGCGCCTGCCGCGCGTGCCCGGGACCACTCCGGAGGACGCGTTCACCGGCACCTTCCACGTCAACGAGGGCTACGAGCAGCTCGAGCGCGCCCGCGCGCAGGCCGCCTCGGGCGCGCTGCCCGACGTCGTGCCGTGCGAGATCTACTGCCACTCGCTCACCGACCCGAGCATTCTCTCGCCAGAGCTGCAGGCGAGCGGCGCGCAGACGCTCACCGTCTTCGGCCTGCACGTGCCCGACCGCTTCGACCCGGATGCCACCGCCCTCGAGCGCGCGGTGCTCGCTTCCCTCGACTCCGTGCTGGCCGAGCCCATCGCACCACTGCTGCTCACGGATGCCGCCGGTCGCCCCACAATCGAGACCAAGACCACGCGCGACATCGAGGCTGCGCTCGGCATGCCCGGCGGCAACATCTTCCACGGGCCGCTCAGTTGGCCCTTCGCAGAGGACGGCGCGTCTTTCGCGACCTCCGCCGCGCGGTGGGGCGTCGCGACCGCGCACCCCCGAATCCTGCTCTGCGGCTCCGGAGCCCAGCGCGGCGGAGCGGTCAGCGGATTGGGTGGACACAACGCCGCGATGGCGGTGCTGGAGGGCTAGGACTTCGGTTTCGATGTATTCACGCGATCGATGAATTCCGCGTAGATGGGTGAGCCGTTTATCGCGAAATGCCGCCGAAGACCCATGTGACTGTCTTCGAACTCTGCATCCGCCGACTCAGTAACCCAGTGCACGTCCGCTCCAGCGAGGAATGTCTGCATCGCCCCACTCGCGTGGTCGACAAAGAACTCATCTTCTTCTGTGGAGCGCACGGGAGGCCGAAAGAATGCCTGCCAGTAAGCGAGGCTCGGGTCTCGATCTTCCGTTGCGAGGTGCAGGAAGATGAGGCAGCCCTCCGCCTCGCCCGCACGGCATCGCCCGATGCGTCCAGTGCTGGGCCACGTGCCCGGATCGAGAACCACCATGAGCCACCGGTGGCCTAGGCCACCCACCACCCAACACCAACGAACAGCGCGAGCAGGATGATGACGACGTTCGGAACCACCGTCTCCTTGCGCCGCACGTGCGTGGCGATCGCACCGACCTGCAGCGCGACGATCGCGAAGGCCGCGACAGACGTGAGCACGGGAAGGATGCCGGTGACCCTCGGCAGGATCACCCCAAGCGCCCCGAGCACCTCGGCCGCACCGATCGCCTTGAGCTGCCCTGCGGAGAAGTCGCTCGCCCACGGCTGCAGCGTCACGAGCTTCTCCTTCGGCCGAACGAGCTTGAAGATGCCGGCGCCAAGGTTGACGTTCGCGAGGATGACGGTGGCGATCCAGAGGGCGATTTCCATAGTGGCGCCAGCCTATGACCACACCGACGGCGCCTCCGCACGCGTCGCCGGCAGCAGCACGTCGTCCGACCAGCGGGCCAGCCACGCGGGCAGCTGGCGCTCTGTCATGTCGACCCCGAGGGCATCCGCTACCTCTCCTATAGGAACGGTGCCGCCGCTCTTTTTGAGGAAGCGACCGCGCATGAACGCCTGGGCGTAGATCTCGCCGCCGATGACGAAACGCTGCTCGACGAAGACGCCCTTCGCGTCGTAGCCGGCGATGCGGGTCTCGACGTCGAAGCGCTGCCACGGCTGCAGTGACTTGCGGTAGGAGATGGTCTGGTTGCTGACCACCGGGTAGTAGCCGAGCTCGCGAAGGCGAGCCCAGGCGCCGGCCCTGATCATGAGGTCCATGCGGCCGAGATCCATGATCGAGAGGTACACGCCGTTGTTCATGTGGCCGAGCACGTCGAGATCGGTTGGCAGCACGTGAAACGGCGTTCGACCGACATCGTGCATGCCGAGCCTGGACGCACGGCGCGAGCGGATGAGCTGAGCCAGGGTGCGAAAGAAGAGGTTCACCCGGCAAGGCTAGCGACGCCCCCGAAACGCGCCCCAGATCCTGTGTGTTTGCATAGAGATTCGCTCATTTCGACCGATCGGTCTACTGGGTTTCCGCCAAAAGTTGCCATATTTGTCGCGGCAAAAAACGTAATGATTCGTCACGTAGCCCCATTTTGGGGGTAGCTCTCCCAGAGACCCCAAACCTGCAAGAGCGTAGGTTTGAACCTGGATAGCCTCCCGAAGCGATCACCCGAGATTGCTGGCCGTCCAACCCGAAGGATTTGCCGTGCCCCCACACGATTCGTTTACCCCTGCCCGCCGCCGCCGCCAGCTCGGCGCAGAGCGGTCAACCACGCCCCTGCCGACCGTGCACGCGAAGCCGAGCGACTTCCAGATCGCCATCGGCCCTGTCGCGATTGTGGCGACCATCGCCTTCTGGGCGATCTACGTGCTGTACACGATCATCCGCCAGTTCGTGAACTACGGCGGCGAGAGCTTCCGGTTCACCGTCGAGGCGATCTCCTACGTCGTCGTCGTCACCTTCCTCTCCTTCTCCGCGCTCATGTACCTGCTCGCCAGACAGGGCGCGATGCTCGCCTTCCGCGAGCACTCCCGGGTGCCGCGCGCAGAGCTCGACCGCCACTTCGCCGGCAACCAGTCGACCATGACGGTGCTCGTGCCTTCCTATGCAGAGGAGCCGGAGGTCATCCGCGCAACGCTCTGGTCGGCCGCACTGCAGGAGTACCCGTCGATGCGCGTCGTGCTGCTGCTCGACGACCCGCCCACGCCGACCAACCCGGCGATCAAGGCGAAGCTCGAGGCCTCGCGGGCCATCAGCCATCAGATCGCGGATGCCCTCGCCGAACCACGCGCCCGCTTCACCAGCGCGCGCCTCAACTTCGAACTCGAGTCGATCACAGAGCAGGAGCCAGACATCGAGGCGGCGCGACAGCTCGCCTTCGAGTACTACTGGGCCACCGACTGGCTCGAGACCATGGCAGAGAACGAGAGGCTCGAGGACCACGTCGACGAGTTCTTCGTCAGCCAGGTGCTGCGCGGCCTCGCCGGCGAGCTGTCGGAGATCGGCGACGCCCTCACCGCCGCGGCCGACGCCGGCGAGACCCCCTCGACGAGCCGCATGGTCGAGCTCTACCGCCGCCTTGCCTGGACCTTCGACGCCGAGATGGCGACCTTCGAGCGCAAGGCCTACGCCTCGCTCTCGCACGAGGCCAACAAGGCGATGAACCTCAACTCCTACATCGGCCTCATGGGCGGTCGCTATAACGAGGAGCGCACCGGAGCCGGCACCATCCTTCGACCGGTGCCGCTGCCAGAGGCTGCCGACATCGTCATCCCCGACTCGACCTACGTGCTCACGCTCGACGCCGACTCGATCCTGCTTCGCGACTACTGCCTTCGCCTCGTCTACCTGCTCGAGCAGCCGCAGAACGCCCGCGTCGCGGTCACCCAGACGCCGTACTCCTCGTTCCGCGGAGCCGGCACCCGCATCGAGCGCCTCGCTGGCGCGACGACCGACATCCAGCACATCCTGCACCAGGGCATGTCGTACTACGGCGCCTCGTTCTGGGTCGGCGCCAACGCCGTCATCCGCAAGAAGGCGCTAGAGGACATCGTCGAGACCGAGTGGGTCAACGGCTTCGAGGTCAAGCGCTTCGTGCAGGACCGCACGGTCATCGAGGACACCGAGTCGAGCATCGACCTCGGCACGCACGGCTGGACGATCAAGAACTACCCGGAGCGCCTGAGCTACAGCGCAACCCCGCCAGACTTCGGCTCGCTCATCGTGCAGCGCCGCCGCTGGGCCAACGGCGGGCTGCTGATCCTGCCGAAGTTCATCCGCCAGGTGCGCGAGCGCCGTGCCCGCGGCGAGCGCGTCTCTGCCGCAGAGATCGCCCTGCGCGTGAACTACATGGCCTCGATCGCCTGGGCGAGCGTCGGCCTCATCTTCCTGCTCGCCTACCCCTACGACTCCCGCCTGCTCAGCGTCGTCGTGCTGTTCGCCGCCGTTCCCTACTTCCTGTCGATGGGCGCAGACCTGCGTGCAACCGGCTACCGGTTCAGCGACATCCTCAGCATCTACGGCTTCAACCTCGTGCTGCTGCCGGTCAACATGGCCGGCGTCATCAAGTCGGTCGAGCAGTCGATCACCATGCGCAAGATCCCGTTCTCTCGCACCCCGAAGGTGAAGAACCGCACCGCTGCTCCGTGGCTCTACGTCGTCGTTCCGTGGCTCATCGTCGTCTTCTCCGTGCTCACCTTCGCCCGCGACTACAGCGTCGGCAACTGGGGCAACGCGGCGTTCGCGGCCTTCAACGCCACCCTCGCCCTCTGGGCGATCGTCTCCTACATCGGCGTGTGGCACTCCATCGTCGACATCTGGCTCGGCCTGACCGCCTGGCTCTGGGTCGACGTCACCCCGAAGGCGTCGAAGGATGCCGCGGCCACCCCCACGAAGCCAGAACTCGACTGGCGCTCCGTTCTCTACCACGGTGAGACGGATCCGACGGCGCGCGCCCCCCGCGTCGTCGAGACCGACGTGCTCACCCCCACCTCCCACTAGGACTCATGACCTCCGCTCCCGCAGTCAAGACCCGACGCCTCTCGAAGCTCCGCGTCACCATCGCCATCCTTGTCGTCGGCGGCCTCGTCGCCGGCGGCGTGTTCTGGGCGCGCACCACCGCCCAGACCGTCGCGGCCGAACCGCTCTCCGCGTGGTTCGCCGGCTACGTGGATGTCACCAACACGCCATCCTTCGCGTTCGAGGCTCCCGCAGACGAGGCGGGCAGCAATGTCGTGCTCTCGTTCATCGTGGCGGACCCCGACGAGCCGTGCGCCCCGAGCTGGGGCGGCTACTACTCGATGGACGAGGCGGCCTCCACGCTCGACCTCGACCGCCGCATCGCGCGACTCGAGCAGCAGGGCGGCGAGGCGATCGTCTCGTTCGGCGGCCTCGCCAACGACGAGCTCGCGGTCGCCTGCACCAACGGCACCGAGCTGCAGAAGGCCTACGCCTCGGTCATCGACCGCTACAACCTCTCGACGATCGACCTCGACCTCGAGGGCCCCGGTCTTGCACCGGCCGCTGCAGAGCGCCGCGCCGAGGCCATCGCCGCGCTGCAGAAGAAGAGCGAGACGCCTCTGGCCGTGTGGGTGACGCTGCCGGTGACGCCAGCCGGGCTCTCGACAGAGGGAACGGATGCCGTTGCAACGCTGCTCGCTGCCGGCGTCGACCTCGCGGGCGTGAATGCGATGACCATGGACTACGGCGACAGCAAGGACGCCGACCAGTCGATGCTCGAGGCCGCGACAGAGGCCATGGAGTCGACGCACCGCCAGCTCGGCGTCCTGTACAAGAACGCCGACATCGACCTCACCGACGCGACCCTGTGGTCGAAGCTCGGCGCAACGCCGATGATCGGCCAGAACGACGTGCGCGGCGAGGTCTTCACCATGGACGACGCCGTCGGCCTCAACGCCTTCGCCACGAAGAAGGGCATGTCTCGCCTGTCGATGTGGTCGCTCAACCGCGACGCCACCTGCGGCTCGAGCTATGCAGACCTCACGCGTGTCTCCAACGCCTGCAGCGGCATCGACCAGGGCGACCAGCGCTTCTCGACGCTGCTCGGCAGCAAGCTCGTCGGAGCACCTCAGGCGAACGCGGCGACCGAGACGGAGAACGAGGAGTTGCCAGCCGAGGAGGAGGACGACCCGGCCACCAGCCCCTACGCGATCTGGAACGAGGGCTCGACCTACCTCGAGGGCACCAAGGTCGTCTGGCACCGCAACGTCTACCAGGCCAAGTGGTGGACCCGCGGCGACCTGCCAGACGACGCCGTGCTCGACGAGTTCGAGACGCCGTGGGAGTACATCGGCCCGGTGCTGCCGGGCGAGAAGCCCGTCGAGATTCCGACCCTCCCGGTCGGCACCTACCCGGAGTGGGATGGCGACACCGTCTACACCGCCGGCCAGCGCATCATGCTCGGCGAGCTCACCTTCGAGGCCAAGTGGTGGACCCAGGGCGACAGCCCGGAGGCCAGCACGACGAACCCCGACGACTCCGCGTGGATCGCCCTGACCGAGGCGCAGATCCGCGCGACGCTCGACGAGCTCGCGGAGGGCTAGCCGCGCTCAGTGCCCGCGGTGGTCCTGGATGGTCATGCGGGGGCCGAACCGCGGCTTGCGGAATCCGCTCGCATAGATCAGGCGCACCACGCGGTGTCGGTGACCCCGGAACGGCTCGAGGAGCTCTAGCATCCCGTCGTCGTCCACCGGCGTGCCGATCAGCGCCCAGCCGACCGCAGCGGCGAGGTGGTAGTCGCCGACGCTCGGGGAGTCGGGGTCGCCGTGCGCGCGCTGCATGGTCTCGGCGGCCGTCCACACGCCGACGCCGACAAGGGAGGTGAGGCGGCGCTCCACCTCCGCGCCGCCGCGGCCGAGGGCGAGCGTTCGCTCGATGGATGCCGCTACCGCCGACACCCGCATGATCGTCGCCGACCGCTGCGGACCGACGCCAGCCCGGTGCCAGTCCCAGCTGGGAACCTGTTTCCACGTCTCCGCGCTCGGGAACACCCGCATGCCCTCCGGCGCCGGACCAGGCGCGACCTCGCCGTACTTCGCGAGCAGCCAGCGCCATGCGCGCCGGGCCTCCTCGCCCGTCACCTTCTGCTCGAGGATGGCCGGCAGTAGCGCCTCGTAGACGAGCTGCGTGCGGGTGAGCCGGATTCCGGGCGCCCGTCGCCACGCCTCGGCCAGCGCCGGCTGCGTGGCAAGGTCGAGTCCGCTCCAGTCGTCACCGGCACCGCACAGCTCTGGCACCGCCTCTATCGCCCAGCCGGAGCCGGGGCCCCACGCCCGTGCCTCGACCGCGCTGCCGCGCTGGGCGAGCAGCAGGGTTGCCGCGCCCTGCGGGGTGCGCATGGTGCGCCAGGTGCCGCGGTCGTCCGTGCGCATCGTCGGGTCGAAGGTGCCGCGCCGCAGAGGGCTGAGGGTGTGCCGCAGGTCGACCGGATGGCTCGGCGCGTAGGTCGTGTGCACCGCCTCCGCCGTCTCCATGCGCCAACCCTACGTCGCGGCTCCGACGCCTGCCCGCCTAGGCTCGAGTCATGCGGTGGGCGGTGCTGGGGCTGGTGGTGCTCACGCTGTCGGGGTGCGCTGCCAGTATCCAGCCGCTTCCCACCGCGGGCAGGCTCGACTACCAGCTGGGCGGCGCATCCGAGCCGCGCGATGGGGTCACCGTCGTCGCCCGCGACCGCACCGATGAACCAGCCGCTGGCATCTACTCGATCTGCTACATCAACGGCTTCCAGACCCAGCCGGGCGAGCAGGGCGACTGGCCGGACGACCTGCTGCTGCACGTCGACGGTGAGCCGCTCGTCGATCCCGGCTGGCCAGACGAGGTGATCCTCGACACCTCGACCGCGGCGAAACGCACCCGCATCGCCGCCACCGTCGGCGACTGGATAGCGGGTTGCGCCGACGACGGATTCCGTGCTGTCGAATTCGACAACCTCGACACATACTCCCGCTCCGATGGGCAGCTCACGATCGACGACAACCTCGCCCTCGCCGCACTGCTGGTCGAACGCGCCCACCGCGAGGGCCTGGCGGCTGGCCAGAAGAACTCGCTGGAGCTCGGCACTCGCGGTCGTGACGAGGCCGGATTCAACTTCGCCGTCGTCGAGGAGTGCCACGAGTTCGAGGAGTGTGCAGCATTCGCCGAGATCTGGGGCGATCGCTGGGTCGACGTCGAGTACGCAGAGAGCGACGACCTCTGCGCAGACCCGCACCTGCCCACCCTGACGGTGGTGCGCGATCGCGACCTCACGCCGGGCGGCCCGACCACGGACTGCAGCGCGCGCTAGCCCCGCCGCTCTGCGGGATATTCAGGATGGGGCGGCATCCGAGCCCATCTGCGGCCGGGCTCGCGCCCCGGCCTGATTCTTGTGACGCGGCGGGCGATCTAGGCTCGACAGGTGGCCGTCTTCAAGATCCTGCTCTACTACGCGTTCACCCCGCTCGCCGACCCGGACGCGGTGCGTCTGTGGCAGCGCGACCTGTGCCGCGGCCTCGGACTCACCGGTCGCATCCTCATCTCGAAGGACGGCATCAACGGCACCGTCGGCGGCGAGATCGCGAGCATCAAGAAGTACATCCGCGCGACGCGCGACTACCCCGCCTTCCACGACATCGACTTCAAGTGGAGCGAGGGCACGGGGCACGACTTTCCCCGGCTGAGCGTGCGGGTGCGTGAGGAGATCGTGAGCTTCGGCGCGCCTGGCGAGCTGCGGGTGGATGCGGCCGGAGTCGTCGGCGGCGGCACCAAGCTGAGCCCAGAGCAGCTGCACGAGCTCGTCGAGACCACCGACGTCACGTTCTTCGACGGCCGCAACCCGATCGAGGCAGCCATCGGGCGGTTCGAGGGAGCCGTGGTTCCCGACGTCGACTCGACCCGCGACTTCGTGGCTGAGCTCGAGAGTGGCAAGTACGACCATCTCAAGAACGAGCCGGTGGTGACCTACTGCACGGGCGGCATCCGGTGCGAGGTGCTCAGCTCGCTCATGGTGAACCGCGGGTTCACCGAGGTCTACCAGCTCGACGGCGGCATTGTGCGATACGGAGAGAGGTTCGGAGACGAGGGGCTCTGGAAGGGCTCGCTCTACGTCTTCGACGACCGGATGTCAGTGGACTTCAGCGAGAACGCCGCGGTCATCGGCGAGTGCCACCGCTGCGGCACGGCGACCAAGCGGGTGCAGAACTGCGTGGATCCGAGCTGCCGGGTGCAGCTCGTCACCTGCGAGGGCTGTGCTGCCACAGCGGAACGGATCCACTGCGGGCAGCACAGCCTCGCGTAGTGCGTGCTAAGCCGAGGGCCTAGTAGCTGTAGGAGGTGCCGGCACCGCTGAACGCAGCGAGGATCGCCGCACCCGACAGCGCGAAGATCAGCACGTAGATGACGGTGAAGACGATGCCGAGGATGATCGCGACCGTTGCCGGGGTGTTCGGCACGCCAGCGGCCTTCGACTGGTTGCGGGCGACGATGCCGAGGATCAGGCCGACGACCGAGAAGAAGAAGGCGACGATGAGTGCGACGATGCCGAGGGTCTTGCCCGGAACGACGGGAGCGGCAGCGGGGGTAGGTGCGGGGGCTGGGGTGGTCATAAGACTCCTAGTTGTGGGGTTGAGATGATACCGGTGAGACCTTATCGACATACCGGCCCGGCGACAATGCCTGTGACGCGGCGTGGCGCGCAAAGGAGCTGTGCCCGACTGCGGGCACAGCTCCTGTAAATCTGCGTGCTGGTATTAGCCGCAGGTGATCGTGACGCCCTCAGCGGTCTCGTGAACGCCCTGGCCGAGCTCTGCACACTGGGCGGCGAGAGCGCCGAAGCCAGCGCCGACCGAGGCGAAGATGACGATGTAGAGAACGGTGAAGATGAGGCCGAGAACGATGGCCGCCGTGGCGGGGGTGTTCTTCAGGCCGGCCTTCTTCGACTGCGACTTGGCGACGAGGCCGAGGATGAACCCGATGAGGGGCGCGAGGAAGGCGAGGATGAGTGCGACGATACCGAGGGTCTTGCCGGGTGCTGCTGCGGGTGCTGCAGTGGTCATTGGGGCTCCTATGAGTTCGGGTGCGAAGGCCGCACGCATCAGACTGTAGCGATTGCGCACCCGCCCGACAACGATGCTCTCGGCGATGCGCCATTATTGACACATGAAGATCGGCATCCTCACGAGCGGCGGCGACGCGCCCGGACTCAACGCTGTCATCCGCGGAATCGTCTACTCCGGCATCCAGACGGGCAAGTGCGATGAGTTCATCGGCTTCCGCAACGGCTGGAAGGGCGTCGTCGAGAACGACGTCATGCCGATCACGCGCCACGACATCAAGGGCATCCACAAGCTCGGCGGCACCATCCTCGGCACCTCGCGCACCAACCCATTCGAGGGCGCGGGCGGGGTCGACCGCATCAACGAGGTCATGGCAGACAACGAGCTCGACGCGATCATCGCGATTGGCGGCGAGGGAACGCTTGCCGCCGCCAAGAGGCTGACGGATGCCGGAATCCCGATCGTGGGAGTGCCGAAGACCGTAGACAACGACCTCGACGCCACGGACTACACGTTCGGCTTCGACACCGCCGTCGGCATCGCCGTCGACGCCATGGACCGCCTGCGCACCACCGGAGACGCCCACGACCGCTGCATGATCGCCGAGGTCATGGGCCGCCACGTCGGATGGATCGCGCTGCACTCTGGAATGGCGGCCGGCGCGCACGCCATCCTCATCCCAGAGCAGAAGACCAGCATCGAGCAGATCCTCGAGTGGGTCACCTCTGCGCACGACCGCGGACGCGCTCCCCTCGTGGTCGTGGCCGAGGGCTTCGCCCTCGACGTCATGACAGACGTGCACAGCGAGCGCGGCCTCGACGCGTTCGGGCGCCCTCGCCTCGGCGGCATCGGCGAGCTGCTCGCCCCCATCATCGAGGAGCGCACCGGCATCGAGACCCGCGCGACCACCCTTGGTCACATCCAGCGCGGCGGCACGCCGTCGGCGTTCGACCGCGTGCTCGCGACGCGCCTTGGCATGGCGGCGCTCGACCTCGCCCTCGCCGGCCGCTGGGGTCACATGGTCGCCCTGCGCGGCACCGACATCGTGACGGTGCCGTTCGAGGAGGCCCTCGGCAAGCTCAAGACCGTTCCTCAGGCGCGGTACGACGAGGCCAAGATCCTCTTCGGCTAGAGCAGCCCGTGCCACACTTGGCACATGAATAGCGCGCTGCTGGTTGCCGGGGCTGTCTTCGTTGGCCTTGCGGCCCTCATCCACGTCTACATCTTCTACCTGGAGTCGATCGCCTGGTCGAAGCCGAAGACGTGGAAGACCTTCGGCCTGCGTTCGCAGGCCGAGGCGGACACGGTTCGCCCGATGGCCTTCAACCAGGGCTACTACAACGCGTTTCTTGCAGCCGGAATCGTCGTCGGGCTGATCCTGCTGTTCACCCCCGCGACGCAGCAGGCTGGCTTCGCCCTCGTTCTCTTCGCCGCCGGCAGCATGGTGCTCGCGGCGACCGTGCTCATCACCTCGAGCCCCACTCTCGCTCGCGCTGCGGTGCTGCAGGGCGCCGCACCCCTCACCGGTGTCGTGCTGCTGGTGCTCGCCGCCGTCTAGGGCGCTCGGCTACCGCCCCGGCCGTGCCGGACCCGTCGTTAGAAAGGTGGCGCTAGGCGCGGGCAGCGAAGTCGACGAGAGCCTCGACGAGGGAGTCGGCAGAGCGCGACTCCGCGATGGTGTGCACGGTGAGGCCGGCACCGCGGGCGTCGAAGGCCGTGCGCGGGCCGATGCAGGCGACGACCGTTCCGTCGGGCAGGGGCGCGAGCTGGGCGGCGATCTGGCGGGCGACCGAGCCCGAGGTCACGAGAATGGCGCGCACCTTGCCGCTGGCCACATCATCCTTGATCTGATCGGATACCGGAACGCCGACGGTGCGGTATGCCGCGACATACTCGACATCCATGCCGAGGTCGGCGAGTCCGGCGACAATCGTTGGCTCCGCGATGTCGGAGTGCGGGATGAGCACACGGCCGGACCCGCCACCGCCCGTCTTGGCACTGACCGGCCACTCCTTCACCAGGCCGCGCGCCGAGTTGTCGTTGACCGGCACGTAGTCGACCGCGTAGCCGGCGAGGGTGAGGGCCGCAGCGGTCGTCTCACCGACGGCCGCGATCTGCGTGGTCGGCGGAATCGAGGTGCCCTGGCTCACCAGCACGTCGACGGTGGTCGCACTCGTGATGACGAGCCAGTTGAACCGGCCATCCGAGAGCCGGCCGAGGGCGTCGCTCAAGGCCTCCGCGTTGTCGGCGCTGGCGAAGTTGATGAGGGGCGCGATGACAGGGATGGCGCCATAGCCGCGAAGCGTTGCCGCGACCCCGTCGCCCCACTTGCCACCGCGGGGAACGAGCACACGCCAGCCAGCGAGCGGCTTGGCTGGCGGGTTCATACGCTTATCTTCCCCTGCGACGCCCGACCAAGCGAATCGGGCGCCGAGTAGACGCTCGACGAGCTAGTCGTCGTCGCTGAGGATCGCCCAGGCAACGAGTCCTGCGACGACGATCGCGGCAGCGGTTGCACCGATAATCCACGGCACGGGGTTCGCCTCGTACGACGACTTGGTGCGCTGGACGAGGGCGCTCGTCTGCTTCTTGACGTTGAGCTTGTCTTCGATGGCGTCGAGGGTTCCCTCGAGCTTGGCGCGGGTGGCGCTGATGTCGGATTCGATCGACATGGTGAATCTCACTTTCCGTTTGATATTGACGAGCTAGTTGCCGGTGATGACCGCGACGTCTTTCTTGACGCTGTCAACGGTCTTGGCCGGGTCGCCCTTCTTGAACTGGGCGAGGCCGATGAATGCGAAGGCGGCCGCGATGAGCAGCAGCACTCCGGCAACGATGAGCGCAGCCGCCCACGTCGGCAGAACCGTCGCAAGGCCGAACACTGCGGCGATCAGCAGCATGACCACCATGAGCACGAGGAAGAACGCGGCAGCCGCGAACAACCCTGCGCCGATGGCGACGCCCTTGACCTTCTTCGTGAGCTCCTGCTTGAAGCTCTCGAGCTCATCGCGGAACAACTGCACGATGAGCGTCGGCACATCACCGATGAGCCGAAAGAGGCCTTTTCGTTCCTTGCCGGTATATGGCTCGGACATGGCGCCTACTTAGCGGTCGAGGCCGGCTTGCTGGACGTCGACGTCGTGCGCGCAGCCGGCTTCTTGGCCGGGGTCACTTTGCCGGAGACCTGCGAGACGACCTTCTTGGCTGTGTCGCTGACGAACTCGGCGACCTCTGGTGCCTTGTCTTTCGCGAAGTCCTGAGCCTGGTGAACGGGCTTCTGCACCCGAGGATCATTCCAGAGCTTGCTTGCCGTGCTCTTGATCTCTTCGTACCGCTCACGACCAGCGCGCGTTCCAAGTACGTAGCCGACCGCTAGTCCGGTCAGGAGGAGGATCTTGCCTTTCATGGGGAAATCTCCGTTCGTATGCCGCTGTTTGCATCCACGTTACTGGGGTCGCCCTGAATCCTGCCTGATAGCTGGCAGATCATCAGCTAGGCGCTAGCTGTAGCCGCGGCAGCGGCCTTTGCTGCAGAAGGCAGGGCGTCGAGGATGCGACCGATCGCATCCTCGTCCATCGCCGCCGACACGAACCAGGCTTCGAACACCGACGGCGGAAGGGACACCCCCGCATCGAGCATCGCGTGGAAGAACGGCGGATACCGGAAGGCCTGCTGCGCCTTGACGCTGGCGTAGTCGAGCGGCGCGCTGCCCGCGAAAACGAAGGAGAACAGGTTGCCCGCCTGCTGGACGACGTGTTCGACGCCCTCTGCGTCGAAGGCCTCCTTCGTCTTGTTCGCGATGAGCTGTGCCGTCTCGTCGAGGTGCGAGTAGACGGCTGGTGTCGCGAGGCGAAGGGTCGTGAGCCCCGCGGCGACCGCGACCGGATTGCCGCTGAGCGTGCCCGCCTGGTACACCGGGCCGAGGGGGGCCAGCAGCTCCATGATGCGCTGCGATCCGCCGATGGCTGCCAGCGGCAGCCCGCCGCCGACGACCTTGCCGAAGGTGACGAGGTCGGGGGTCCAGGGGGTGAAGCGGTTCTCGATGCCCCACCAGCCGCCCTCGCCGACCCGGAAGCCCGTGAGCACCTCGTCGAGGATGACGAGAGCTCCGTGCTCATGCGCGATGCGGGCGACGCCGGCGTTGAAGCCGGGCAGGGGTGGCACGACCCCCATGTTCGCGGCGGCGGCCTCGAGGATGATGCCCGCGATCTCTGAACCGCGCGCCGCGAAGACGGCCTCCACGGCATCCAGGTCGTTGTATGGGATCACGAGGGTCTGCCCTGCGGTCTCTGCCGTGACCCCGGCCGAGCCGGGCATCGCGAGCGTTGCGAGCCCGGAGCCCGCCTCAGCCAGCAGCCCGTCGGAGTGGCCGTGGTAGTGGCCGGCGAACTTCACCAGCAGCGGCCGCCCGGTCGCGCCGCGGGCGAGCCGGATGGCGGTCATGGTCGCTTCCGTGCCGGTCGACACGAGGCGAACCCTCTCGATCGCGGGAACCCGCGACAGGATGAGCTCGGCCAGGTCGGTCTCGCCCGGAGTGCTCGCACCGAAGCCGAGGCCGCGGGCCGCGGCGGCCTGCACCGCCTCGATCACCGACGGGTTGGCGTGCCCGAGAATTGCGGGGCCCCACGAGTTGACGAGGTCGACGTAGTCGCGGCCTTCGACATCGGTGACGTAGGCGCCGCTGGCCGACACGAAGAACCGGGGCGTGCCGCCCACCGAGCCGAAGGCCCGAACCGGCGAGTTGACGCCACCCGGGATGGCGGCGCGGGCGCGATCGAACTCGGAGGCGTTGGTCACGTCAGAGCCTTCGCGAGCTCGACGGCGAAGTAGGTGAGCACGGCGTCGGCGCCGGCACGTCGGATGCCGGTGACGCTCTCGAGGATGACGCGCTCCCGGTCGATCCAGCCGATGGCGGCGGCCGCCTCGATCATCGCGTACTCGCCACTGACCTGGTAGGCCCACACGGGAACGGAGCTGACCGCCGCGACGTCGGAGAGCACGTCGAGGTAGCTGCCAGCCGGCTTGACCATGACGATGTCTGCGCCCTCGTCGATGTCGATGAGCGCCTCGCGCACCCCCTCGCGGCGGTTCGCCGGATCCTGCTGGTAGGTGCGACGGTTGCCCTGCAGCGACGACTGCACGGCCTCGCGGAACGGCCCGTAGAAGGCAGAGGCGTACTTGGCGGAGTAGGCGAGGATCGCGGTGTCGACGTGGCCGGCATCCTCGAGGGCCTCGCGCACGGCGGCGACCTGGCCGTCCATCATGCCGCTGAGGCCGAGCAGCTGCGATCCAGCCTCCGCCTGCGCAATGGCCATGTCGCGGTAGCGCGCAAGGGTGGCGTCGTTGTCGACCCGGCCCGTGGAGTCGAGAACCCCGCAGTGGCCGTGGTCGGTGAACTCGTCGAGGCAGAGGTCGGTCTGCACCAGCAGGGCACCCCCGGCCTCCTCGACCGCGATGCGGGTTGCGACGTTGAGGATGCCGTCGGGGTCGGTCGCGCCGGTGCCGGTCGCATCCTTCGCCGTCGGCACCCCGAACAGCATCACGCCCCCAATGCCAGCCTCGGCCGCCTCGGCGATCGCGGCACGGAACGAGTCGAGCGAATGCTGAACGACACCGGGCATGGATGAGATGGCGCGGGGCTCCGACAGCCCCTCGCCGACGAACATGGGAAGCACCAGCTCTGCCGGGTGCACCCGGGTCTCTGCGACCATGCGCCGCATGGCCTCGCTCGAGCGCAGGCGACGGGGGCGGTCGATCACTTCGATTCCCCCAACGGGGCGAGCGAGCTCGCGCCGAGCGCGATGAGCTCTGCCGCGACCCGGCCAGCCACGTCAGCGGCGGGGTTCGGGGTGTCGTCGAGATAGAGGGCGTGCGAGCTGGTGATCTTCTCCGACCCGTCGGGCGAGTAGACCCGCGCGTCGAGGAAGAGCATGCCGTCATCGGTGAAGGCGCGGGCGGCGATCGGGGCCGCGCAGCCCGCCTCGAGGATCGCGAGCACAGCGCGCTCCGCCTCCACCATCGTGCGGGTCGGCTTGTGGTCGAGCGCGGCGACGAGCTTCTCATCGCCGACGCGCACCTCGAGCGCGAGCGCGCCCTGGCCGGGTGCGGTTGGCCAGCCGTCGAGACTGAGCAGCTCGGTGGCCTCGTCGAGGCGGCCGAGCCGCTCGAGACCGGCCGCAGCCAGCACCACCGCGTCGAGCTCCCCGCTGGCAACCTTGCCGAGGCGGGTGTCGACGTTGCCGCGGATGTCTACCACCGTGAGATCCGGTCGCCGTGAGAGCAGCTGGGCAGCGCGCCGGGGTGAGCCGGTGCCGACCCGTGCGCCTGATGGCAGGGTGTCGAGGGTGAGGGCGTCGCGGGCGATGAGCGCGTCGCGGGCATCCGCGCGCTTGGGCACCGCGCCGATGGAGAGGCCGGCGTGGGGCCCGGTCGGCAGGTCTTTGAGGGAGTGAACGACGACATCGCACTCGCCTGCGAGCAACGCCTCGCGCAGGGCGCTGGCGAAGACGCCGGTGCCGCCGATCTCGCTGAGCGACTCGGTGGAGGTGTCGCCGTGCGTGGTGACCGTGATGATCTCGATCTCGGCCCCGCGAGCGGTGAGGGCGTTGGCGATTGTCTGGGTCTGGGCGAGCGCGAGGGCAGAGCCGCGCGTGCCGATCCTGACGGTCACGGCTTGACCCCCGCGAGCGCCGGCTTGAAGCCGAGGCGCACGTTCTCGCAGCACCCGGGGCGGCAGGTGTCGTACCAGGGCCCGAGCTCGGTGAGCGACGGGCGCTCCTCTGTCGGGGTGCCGTTGACGCGCTCCATGACGAGGTCGATCAGGCCGCTGACGTATGCCTCATGGATGCCGGGGGTCGGCACGCGAACAGCGAACGCACCCAGCTCTTGCGCCGTCTCCATCGCCTCGGTGTCGAGATCCCACTTGACCTCCATATGGTCGGAGACGAAGCCGAGCGGCACGATGACGAAGGCCTCGGCCCCGGCGGCAGAGAGGTCGGTCATCGCGTCGGAGATGTCGGGCTCGAGCCACGGCTGCGTCGGTGGGCCGGAGCGCGACTGGTAGACGAGGCTCCACGCGATCCCGGGGTGGTCGCGCATGACCACCTCCGCGACCGCAAGGTGCTGCTGCTGGTAGGCGTTGCCGTCGGGGCCGCTGCGTTCGGCATCCGCTGTCGGAATGCTGTGGGTGCTGAACAGCACGTGCGCCTTCTCCGGCGCGATGCCCTCGGCCGCGACCTGCGATAGCCCGTCGCGCACCCCGTCGATGAATGGCTGCACGAAGCCGGGGTGGTCGAAGAACTGGCGGATCTTGTCGATCTGGATCACGTCGCGAAGCCCGGTCTCATCGAGCGCCATCGCGTAGTCCTCCCGGTACTGGCGGCAGCTCGAGTAGGAGGAGTACGCCGAGGTTCCCACGGCGATGAGCTTGGTGAAGCCGCGCTCGTTGGCCTCGGTGATGGCGTCGCGCAGGTATGGATCCCAGTTGCGGTTGCCCCACAGCACGGGAAGGTCGATGCCACGTCGGGCCAGCTCGGCCTCGAGCGCGGCCTTGAGCTCGCGGTTCTGCTGGTTGATGGGGCTCACGCCGCCGAAGGCACGGTAGTGGTGCGAGACCTCCTCGAGGCGCTCATCGGGGATGCCGCGGCCGCGCGTGACGTTCCTCAGGAACGGGATGACGTCATCCTGCCCC
This sequence comes from Conyzicola sp., assembly GCF_057073975.1. Lineage (NCBI taxonomy): Bacteria > Bacillati > Actinomycetota > Actinomycetes > Micrococcales > Microbacteriaceae > Conyzicola > Conyzicola sp. Next base: position 17,239 of record NZ_JBXMIS010000114.1, read on the forward strand.
TCCGGCCCGCCGAAGCTGGCAAGCAGGATCGCGTCGTACGCGACCGGCTCCGTCACGTGCTCCGCACCCGCGGCGGCCTGCGCCGAGGCGGCGTTGTCTACTGGCGGGTTGAGTAGGCCGCCCGCGGCCGTATCGAAACCCCCGTTCGAGATGCTCACGACAGCACCTCCTCGATCTCGCTGACCTGGATGCGGCGACCCGTGTAGAACGGCACCTCGCCGCGCACGTGCATGCGCGCCTCGGTCGCGCGCAGCGACCGCATCATGTCGACGAGGTCGGTGAGCGAGTCGGACTCCATCGGCAGGATCCACTCGTAGTCGCCGAGGGCAAAGGCGGCGACCGTGTTCGCGACGACGCTCGAGTAGGCAGCGCCCTTGCGGCCGTGGTCGGCGAGCATGCGCTTGCGGTCGTCCTCCTCGAGCAGGTACCAGTCGTAGGAGCGGTCGAAGGGGTAGACGACGAGCCAGTCGCGGGCGTGCTCGCCGCGGAGGAAGCCGGGCACGTGCGAGCGGTTGAACTCTGCGTCGCGGTGCACGCCCATGGCGCTCCAGGTTGGGATGAGGGAGGAGATGAGCTTGTTGCGGCGCAGCTCGCGCAGCGCCCACTGCAGCTTCTCCGGCGGAGCCCCGTGCAGCCAGATCATGAGGTCGGCGTCGGCGCGAAGCCCCGACACGTCGTAGAAGCCGCGGATGACGACACCCTCAGCCTCGACCCGGTCGACGGCGATCTGCAGATCGCCTGGCGTGATGTTCTGCTGCGAGTTGCGGCGAAGCACCGCCCAGAGGGCGTAACCGGCGTCGGGGGTTTCGGTGCTGGGAGGTGCGTCAGTCATACATCCATTCTCCCCCGTCTGGGCTGGGAGCACTCCTACGCTGGAGTCATGGAGCCGTTCAGCGTTCGAGCCACCACCGAGCACGACTGGCAGGCTGTTCGCGAGCTGCGGCTCGAGATGCTCGCCGACACCCCGCTCGCCTTCGGCGAGCTCCTCGAGACCGCAGAAGCGCACACCGAGGTCATCTGGCGTCAGCGCGGCGCCCGCGGCACCAACCCTCTGTCCTGCGCCTTCGCGGCCATCACCGCCAGCGGTCGGTGGGTCGGCACCATGGGCGGCGTCGTCGAGAACGGAGCGCCCCTGCTGGTCGGTGTCTACGTCTCGCCCGACTACCGCGGCGACGGCGGCCCCGCCGACGAGCTGCTCACGACGGTCGAGCAGTGGTCGTTCGCGCGCAACGAGCGGCTCGCGCTGCGCGTGCACTCGCAGAACCACCGAGCTCGGGCGTACTACGCGAAGCGCGGGTTCGTTGAGACCGGGCTCACCCTGCCCTACGTGCTCGACCGCACCCAGACCGAGCTAGAGATGGTGAAGTCGCTCTAGTCGCCGAGCAGCCGCGCCGCGGTTGCCTCTGCGTGCGCGACGACGGCCGCGAGGCCGGTGCCTCCGGCGGCCTCGCCGACGGCCGAGATGCCTTCCGGTGCCTCCGACTCTGGAATGGGCCGGCTCCACTCCACCGATGCGAAATCGACGACGCTGGATGCCGGAAGGTCGACGCCGAGGAGCGCCGCGGCATCCGCTCTGGCCACGGCTGCAAGCTCGTCGGGGCCGGAGCCGTCGTAGGAGAGTCGGATGACGTGTCTGCCACCCGTGCGCTCCGCCAGCCACGGCCACTTCGCCGTCGAATGGGTGAGGGCTCGCGCGTGGATGCCCGGCGCGTTGTCGGCGACCAGCACGCCGGTGCCGCGCGGGGCGGCATCCAGGTGCGTTGCGGCATCCGAGCCAGCATCGACGACGAGGGTTGCGATCGTGATGGGGCGTCGCTGGTTGGTCTCGAGCACGCCGGCCGCAGCGACGACGACATCGCCGCGAATGGTGCGGCGGCCGACCCTGGCCGACCCCGGCACCACGGAGCTCACGCGCGCTCCGAGCTCGAGGGTCACGTCGAGACGCTCGAGATCGGCGAGCAGCTCGATGACGATGCGGTGCACCCCACCGCGGATGCCGGCGATCGACGACCCGGCCGATGCGTTCTCGCGCAGCAGACGCACCCCGTGCGCGAGCGAGCCCTCGCTGCGCATGGCTGCCCGCACGAACGACGCGACACGATCGACGTCGAGCTCGTCGGGGTGGGCGGAGTGCACCCCGCGCACCACCGGCGTCACGAGCCGCTCGAGCAGGCCAGAGCCCATGCGCCGCCGCACCAGCTCGCCGAGCGACGGCGAGGTGAGCGCGTAGTTCGCGGGAAGCAGCACATCGAGCTGCGCGCGAAGCGCGGCACGAAGGCCGACCACGGCGATCACGTCGGCGGCAAGCGGAACCGCGGGGATGCCGAGCACGCTCGTCGCAGGAAGCGGCACCGCACCGCCAGCCACGCGCTGCAACCACGCGGGAGAGTCGAGTGGAGCCACGATGTCTGGGCCGAGGCCGAGACCCGTGGCCAGCGCCTCGACCGTTCCGCCCCGCGTGGCGAAGCTCTCGGCTCCCGAGTCGAGGATGATGCCGCCGACCGTGTGGCTGGCGGCGATTCCGCCGAAGCGGTCGCCCGCCTCCAGCACCGTCACGGCAGCACCGCCCATGGCGAGTCGCCGCGCCGTCACGAGCCCGGCGACACCGCCGCCGACGACGACGTAGCTCACAGCGAGTGCACCAGCTCGACGATTCGCGTGAGCACCTCGGGGTCGGTCTGCGGCGGAACACCGTGGCCGAGGTTGACGACGTGGGCGGGAGCATCGCGCCCGCGGTCGACGACGTCGCGAACGTGCGACTCGAGGGTCTTCCACGGCGCGGAGAGCAGGGCGGGATCGATGTTGCCCTGCAGCGGCACCGTGCCTCCAAGGCGACGGGATGCCTCATCGAGCGGAATGCGCCAGTCGACTCCCATGACGTCGGCCCCGATCGCGTGCATGGCGTGCAGCACCTCGCCGCTGCCGACGCCGAAGTGCACCTTCGGCACGTCGAGGCCACGCAGCGCAGACAGAGCGCGTTTCGAGTGCGGGGCGACGCGGCGCACGTAGTCTCGTTCGCTCAGCGAGCCGACCCAGGAGTCGAACAGCTGCGCGGCCGACGCACCGGCGAGCACCTGCGCCTTGAGGAACTCGCCCGTGACATCGGCGCACCAGTTGAGAAGGGCAGCCCACGACTGCGGGTCGGAGTACATCATCGTGCGGGCGCGCAACTGGTCTTTCGACGGACCGCCCTCGACGAGGTAGGAGGCGAGGGTGAAGGGTGCTCCGGCGAAGCCGATGAGCGGGGTGGTGCCGAGCGCGGCGACGGTCATGGCGACGGCGTCGCTGATGGGCTTAAGGGAGGCGGGGTCGATCGGGCGGAGCGCCGCGACATCCGATGCCGTTCTGATCGGATGCTCGAACACGGGCCCGCGATTCGGCACGATCTCGACAGAGAGCCCGGCGAGCTTGAGCGGAACCACGATGTCGCTGAAGAAGATCGCGGCATCCACCCCGTGGCGGCGCACCGGCTGCAGCGTGATCTCGCTCGCGAGCTCTGGCGTGAGGCACACGTCGAGCATGGCGTTGCCAACGCGCAGCTCGCGGTACTCCGGCAGAGATCGGCCGGCCTGGCGCATGAACCACACCGGGGTCGTCTCCGGTCGGTCACCCCGGTAGGCGCGAATGAGGCGGGAGTCGGAGGTTGCTCCCGTGGTCAGCGGATGAGCGGATGGCAGGGGCACCCGGTTAACATTAGTAACGTGCTCCTCTGTCTCTCGGCCAATCACCTGAACGCCGACTTCGACCTGCTCGAGAGACTGTCGCTTGGCGCCGCCTCAGCCTCCGATGCGCTCGTCGAGCAGGGAGACATCGTCGCCGGAGCCGTCGTGCTCGCAACCTGCAACCGCTTCGAGGCATACCTCGACATCGACGAGCCACTCACGGCCGCCCGCTCGGTCGCCGTCGAGGCCACCTTCGAAGCCCTGGCCGCCGCGAGCGGGGTCGACACGGATGCCCTGCGCGCGTCGATCACGGTCTACACCGACGACGACGTGGCCGGCCATCTCTTCGCCGTCACCTCTGGACTCGAGTCGGTCGTCATCGGCGAGGACGAGATCTCTGGCCAGGTCGCCCGCGCCCTCATCGCCGCGCGCGCCGCCGGCACGAGCAGCTCGAACCTCGAGCGCCTGTTCCAGCGTGCAGCCCGCACGTCCAAGGGCGTTCGCAACGCCACCGCCCTCGGGGCGACCAAGCGCTCCCTCGTCGGCGTCGCACTCGAGATGGCGTCGAGCCGCATCCCCGACTGGAGCGAGCAGCGCGTGCTCGTCGTCGGCTCCGGCCGCTACGCCGCGACGACGATGACCGCCCTTCGCTCTCGCGGCGCCACAGATCTTCGCGCGTTCTCCCCCTCCGGCACGGGAGCGGCTTTCGCCCTCCGTCACGCAGCGCACCTCGAGCACTCCCTCGCCGACGCCATCGATGACGCGGATGTCGTGATCACCGCAACGACGCGCCTCGCGGTCACGCCCGCTCACTTCGCAACCGCGCGCCGCCGCATCGTCATCGACCTCGGCCTGCCGCGCAACGTCGACCCGGCCGTCGGCTC
>NZ_JBXMIS010000115.1:0-3001 GCF_057073975.1 Conyzicola sp.
GCCAGGTCGGCCGGAAGGTCGTCGAACTGGTCTTTGGGGTACTTCGCCATAGGTCTGGAATCGATTCACTCGTGCGGCACGGCAACACGACCGGCCTGGGATGAACTCGTGAATGCACGCTCAGCCCTGGCTCGCGCCCGGGCATCCCTCGCTCGCTGCAAACGGGCAACCAGCATGGGATCGTGTCGCACGGCGGCGGGCGAATCGATCACGGCATTCAGCAATTGATAATAGCGGGCAGCCGTGAGACCGAAGACGTCGCGAATGGACTCCTCCTTGGCAGCCGTGTGCCTCGTCCATCGCGCCTCGAACGCGAGCATGGCGCGGTCGCGCTCTGACAGATCGCCGTCGCTCATGGCCACCACCTCGCTTTCGCGGCAAGCTTAGAAGCCACTGGCCCGCAAAACCGGGAGGCGTGCCGCTGAACACCGAGTCTCAGGGTTCTCAAGGTTAGGATGACCTAACCATGCCTTCCCCCCGCCTCGCCACCGTCATCGGCTTTGCCGTTGGCGCGGCGATCCTCGTTGGCTGTGCATCTCCTGCCAACGTGGAGCCGGGCCCGGCTGCCCCATCCGCAGCAGACCTCGTGCCGCTCTCCGAGCTCGACGTGCTTGCCGATCCGCGCGCCCATGTCGGTGCGTCGACCGCGGTGCTCGCCGCGGCATCCGCGGAGCCGGTGGCGCTGGATGCAGCACCGACCCTGCCAACGACCGTCACCTCCCACGACCTCGACGGCGACATCCGGGTGGATATCGCGAGCGCCGACCGCATCATCGGGCTCGACATCGCCGGCTCGATCGGCGCCACCCTGGTCGGGCTCGGGGCTGGCGACCGCATGGTCGGCCGCGACACCTCCACCACGACCGCCGCGACGGCGGAGCTGCCGATCGTGACGACGGGCGGGCACAGCATCAACAGCGAGGCGGTGATCGCCCTGCGCCCCGATCTGGTGATCACCGACGGCACGGTCGGGCCGATCGACGTCGTGCTGCAGCTGCGCGAGGCAGGCATCGCCGTGGTGTTCGTCGACACAGAGCCGAGCCTCGACGGTGTGGGCGAGCTGTCCCTCCAGTTAGGGGCGGCCGTCGGTGCGCCCGCGGCCGGCGACGCCCTCGCCGCGCGACTCTCTGCCGACATCGAGGCGAAGGTCGCCGAGATCGCCGCCATCGCACCGGCCGAGCAGTCCGACAGGCTGCGCATGCTCTTCCTCTACCTTCGCGGAGCCTCTGGCATCTACTACCTGTTCGGCGAGGAGTCGGGGGCCGACACCCTCATCGAGTCGCTCGGCGGCATCGACGTCGCCGGTGAGATCGGCTGGTCGGGAATGAAGCCGATGACCGATGAGGCGCTGGTCGCCGCCAACCCCGACCTCATCCTCGTGATGACCGACGGGCTCGCGAGCGCTGGCGGTGTCGACGGGCTGCTCGAGGCCAAGCCGGCGATCGCCCTGACGCGCGCCGGGCAGAACAAGCGGTTCGTCGACATGGCCGACGGCGAGATCCTCGGCTTCGGCCCGCGCACCGCCGACGTGCTCGACGCGCTGGCCCGCGCGATCTACGCGCCGGCCGCCTGACGACGGCGCACGACCGCCGCGACCACCACGGCCGCAGCCGCGGCGAGAGCGGCGAGCAGGCCGAGCACCCAGCCGCCAGCGGACGAGGCGGGCGGGCAGTCGGTGGCAAAGCGGATCGTCACGGGGTCGAGCAACTCCCCCGCCCCATAGGTGCCGAATGCCTCCGCGCCATCCGCGGTGAGCGTCGCCGGCGCGTCGGTGATCGTCAGCACGCCGTCGCTCGATGCGATGGTCGCGGCCGATAGGTCGAGTGTCGCGAACTCCACGTCACGCGCGTCGACGGGCGTGCCCTCCTGCGTCGTTCCGGTGACATCGAGGATGACGACCGCGGTATCCGCGCTGTCGAAGCGCAGCTGCGGGTCGGCGACGGTCGTGTTCAGGATGCCGCCGTGCCCGGTGAAGGTGATCGATCCGTCGAAGCCGACAAGGCCGGTGCCCGCGTCGTAGGTGCCCGACCCGTCGACCCAGCCGAAGCGCGGTGTCTCGTAGGTGGCGCCGTCGGCGACCGCCCACTCGCCGTTGGCGATCGTGCCGCTGATGTAGCTGCGGAACGACTCCTTGAAGCCCCAGTCGAGCGTCGCGTCTTCGACGCCGCAACCGGGCGCCGCGGCGAGCGCTGCAACGAGGGCAACAGCGACGATGCTCACGACTGCCCCGCCCGGTACATGAGCACGTGGGGAATACCGGCCTCGACATACTGCTCGCCGAAGGCCTCGAAGCCGAACTTCGCATAGAGCGGCGCGATGTAGGTCTGCGCGTGCAGCAGCATCGACTCGTGGCCGTGCTGGCGCAGAACCTCGGCGATGAGCTGCTGCGAGAGCCCTCGTCCGCGGGCGTCGGGGCGCGTGACGACGCGACCGAAGAGGTGACGCGCGTCGCGGTGGGTTGGAGCGGCATCCACGATCACTCGCAGGTAGGAGGCGATGCCCGCCTCGTCGGCGATCCACAGGTGCTCTGTCGTCGGCTCCTGGTCGCGATCGTCGAGCTCGCTGTCGTCGACTTTCTGCTCGAGGTAGAAGACATCGGTGCGCAGTTTGAGCAGGGCATAGAGCTCGTGCGTCGTGAGTTCGCTCCACGTCTTGGTCACGATGGAACATTCGGGCACAGGCTTGAGTTTAATGGGGTGACCCCTAAGGAGCGCCCCATGGCCTACAACGTCGAGAAGACCGAAGAAGAGTGGCTCGCAGAGCTCGGCCCAGAGCGCTACGCGATCCTGCGCAAGGCATCGACCGAGCGCGCCTGGACCGGCGAGCTGCTCGACGAGAGCCGCGCCGGCCTCTATGCCTGTGCGGCGTGCGGCAACGAGCTGTTCAAGAGCGGCACCAAGTTCGACTCCAACTGCGGCTGGCCGAGCTTCTACGAGTCGATCAACCCGGATGCGGTTGAGCTTCTCGAAGACACCACCCTCGGCATGACCCGCACCGAGGT
>NZ_JBXMIS010000116.1:0-9182 GCF_057073975.1 Conyzicola sp.
GACCGCGAGACTCACGCCGCTCGTCTCACCCTCCCGCTCTGGAGCCTGGCTCATTCGCGAGTGTCCGCCGCCACGATGCGACACCAGATAGTCGGCACCGACGTAGAGAAGGGCGCCGGTGAGGAAGCCGGCCCCGGTCGGAACGATCCCGCCCGTCTCGTTCGCATCCTGCACGAGGGAGTAGGCGAGGGTCGAGATCAACACCCCCGCGCCGAAGGCCATGATGCTCGTGGTGACGACGCGCGGAATGCGAATGACCCACGCCAGCCCTGCACCGATGAGCAGGGTGCTGGCGGCGGCGAGACCGCCGAAACCGGCGACGACCCAGTCAGGCATGCGAGCCCAGCAGCGCCACCGCCTGGCGCGCGATCTCGAGCTCTTCGTTCGTCGGGATCACGAGCACCTCGACGGCCGCACCGTCGGGCGAGATGCGGCGCTCCGCCCGGGAGGAGAGCTCGTTGCGGTCGTCGTCGATCGCGATACCGAGAAACTCGAGTCCGGCAAGCGAGCGGCGGCGCAGCAGCGCGTTGTTCTCCCCGACCCCGGCCGTGAACACGATGGCGTCGACTCCGCCGAGCGTGGCGATGTAGGCGCCGATATAGCCGCGGATGCGGTGCCGCCAAACGGCGAGCGCGGCCAGCGCCGCCTCTGAGCCGTTCGACGCCGCCTCCTGCACGTCGCGCATATCGCCGCTGCCCGTGAGGCCGAGCAGGCCCGACTTCTTGTTGAGCAGGATGTCGAGCTCATCGACCGAGAGGCCGGCGACGGGGTGGAGGTGCACCAGCACCGCGGGGTCGAGGTCTCCAGAGCGGGTGCCCATGACGAGGCCTTGCAGCGGGGTGAGTCCCATGGAGGTGTCGACGGAGCGCCCGCCATCCACCGCGGTCACGGATGCCCCGTTGCCGAGGTGCAGCACGATCGTGCGGAGGGACTCGAGCGGTCGATCGAGAAAGGCGGCCGCGCGTTCTGAGACGTACTTGTGGGACGTGCCGTGGAATCCATAGCGTCGGATTCCGTACTGCGCCGCAAGGTCGACGGGCAGCGCGTAGGTGTAGGCAGCGGGCGGCAGCGTCTGGTGGAAGGCGGTGTCGAAGACGGCGATGTGCGCAACGTCGGGCAGCGCGACCATGGCAGCCCGGATGCCGAGCACGTTGGCAGGGTTGTGCAGCGGTGCCAGCGCCGACAGCGCCTCGATCGCGGCGAGAACCCCGTCGTCGATGAGGGTCGCGTCGGCGAACTGGGATCCGCCGTGCACGACCCGGTGGCCGACCGCGTCGACCGATAGCCCGCCGAGAGAGCCGAGCACGCCGACCATCGCCGCCGTGTGGTCGGCAGGACCCCCGTCGCCGATCCGCTCGACGATTCCGGAGAGCAGCGACTTCTCTGTCTCGACCTCGATCAGCTGGTACTTGATCGAGCTCGAGCCCGAGTTGACGATGAAGACGGAGGTCATGCTGGGGTCCCGACGGCCTCGACCGGCACGGGCCGCTGGGCCTGGATCGCCGTGATCGCCACGGTGTTGACGATGTCGCGCACGAGTGCCCCGCGCGAGAGATCGTTGACCGGCTTGTTGAGGCCCTGCAGCACCGGCCCGACGGCGACGGCACCAGCGCTGCGCTGCACCGCCTTGTAGGTGTTGTTGCCCGTGTTGAGGTCGGGGAAGATGAAGACGGTGGCGCGCCCGGCCACCTTGCTGCCCGGCATCTTCGAGGCGCCGACAGCGGCATCCGCCGCCGCGTCGTACTGGATGGGGCCGTCGACCTGCAGATCGGGCCGCCGCTCGTGCACAAGGGCGGTCGCCGTGCGCACCTTCTCGACCTCTGCCCCCGAGCCCGACTCCCCTGTCGAGTACGACAGCATCGCCACGAGCGGCTCGATGCCGAACTGCTCTGCCGTGCCGGCAGACGAGATGGCGATGTCGGCGAGCTGCTCTGCCGTCGGGTCTGGCACGACGGCGCAGTCCCCGTAGACGAGCACGCGGTCGGCGAGGGCCATGAAGAAGACGCTGGAGACGACAGAGACGCCGGCCACCGTCTTGATGATCTCAAAGCCCGGCTTGATCGTGTGGGCCGTCGTGTGGGCGGCGCCAGAGACCATGCCGTCGGCGAGGCCGAGGTGCACCATCATCGTGCCGAAGTAGGAGACGTCGACGACGATGTCGCGGGCCTCCTCGACGGTCATGCCCTTGTGGGCACGCACCCGGGCATACTCGACGGCGAAGCGCTCGCGCAGCTCCGGGTCTTCCGGGTTGAGGATGCTCGCGGCGGAGATGTCGACACCGAGCCCGGCCGCACGGGCACGCACCTCGCTCTCGACCCCGAGGATGGTGAGCTTGGCCACACCGCGGCTGAGCAGTGTGCCGGCGGCCCGAAGGATGCGGTCGTCGTTGCCCTCCGGCAGCACGATGTGCTTCACGTCGGTTCTCGCCCGCTCGATGAGGGCGTACTCGAACATGAGCGGCGTCACCACGTCAGAGCCGCCGACACTCAGCGCATCACGCAGCACAGAGGCGTCGACGTGCTTCTCGAAGAGCGCGAGCGCCGTGTCGAGCTTGCGCTGCGAGTCGGCCGCGAGTCGACCACGGGTCTGCGTGATGCGCTTCGCCGTGTCGTAGGTGCCGTACTCGGTCGAGATGATCGGAAGGGACTCGTCGAGGCCGTCGATGAGCTTCTGGATCGACGGCGCGAGCTCGAACCCGCCGTTGAGCACGATGGCGGCGATGGAGGGGAAGGTGCCGCTCGCGTGGGCCATCAGCACCGCGATGAGCACCTCTCCGCGGTCGGCCGGGATGACGACGACTCCGCCCTCGATGAGGCGGGGAAGCACGTTCTCCATCGTCATGGCGGCGACGACCACGCCGAGGGACTCGCGGTTGAGCAGGGCCTCGTCGCCGCGTAGCAGGGTGCCGTCTACCGCGGTCATGATGCCGCGCACGGTGGGGGCGACGAGGAACGGGTCTTCCGGAATAGCCCAGGCGGGGGTGCCCGCTGAGGTCTCGAGGGTGGTGATGATCGCGGGGGCGAGGGCGGCATCCACACGATTGGCGACGACGGCGAGAAGCGAGGCGTGCGCTGCGGCGAGTTCAGGAATCGTGAGCTCGGCGATCTGGCGCATCTCGTCGGCGGTGCGGCCTCGCGACTCGTCCATGCTGCGGCCGGTGAGCACGAGAAGAACGGGGGCACCGAGGTTGGCAGCGATGCGGGCGTTGTAGCTCAGCTCTGTCGGACTGCCGACATCGGTGTAGTCACTGCCGACGATGACGACCGCGTCGCACTTGGCCTGCACGTGCTTGTAGCGCTCGACGATGCGCTCGAGGGCGGCATCGGGGTTCTCGTGCACCTCCTCATAGGTGACTCCGACGCACTCGTCGTACTCGAGGTCGACACCGTCGTGGGCGAGCAGCAGCTCGAGCACGTAGTCGCGCTCGGCGGTGGAGCGTGCGATCGGCCGAAACACCCCGACCCGAGGGGTCTCGTGGCTCAGGGTGTCGAGCACACCGAGCGCGATCGAGGACTTGCCGGAGTGCCCCTCGGCAGAGGTGATGTAGATGGATGTCGCCACGGTTCCACTGTAGGTGGATCGCCTGTGTGACTGTCGCGGCAGAAGGCCCGGCGAAGCCGGGTGTCGGGCGTGCGAAGCACTTGCCCGAAAACATTAAAGACCCCTCGCGCACCCGCCAGAGCCCGGTTACCCTTGCTGCGTTTCCGCCCTGGGGGAGTTGGCCTGGATGGCGCCACGCGAGGAGCCGGTTCAAGTTTACAGCTATGATCGATCGAGGTATTCGCCGGTGCGCTGGCGAGACCCAAGGAGAATTCGCCTAGTGGCCTATGGCGCACGCTTGGAAAGCGTGTTGGGTGAAAGCCCTCGGGGGTTCGAATCCCCCATTCTCCGCCAACTCACGCAGCCGGGAGACGATGAGCACGACACGGCTCCGCCCGCGCTCATCCCTCTTCCGCCGCGGCACCGCAGCCATCCTCGCGTTCTCCATTCCGGCATTCGGCGTGCTGTTCTACCTGACGATCTCCACCAACCTCTGGCCCGTCGTGCTTGTCACTGCCGTCATCGTCGCCGCTGCGTTCGGGTATTCGGTGATCTCCTACCTGCGCCTCGGGGTGTGGGTGAGCCCGACGGGCATCGCGGAGCGCGGGTACTTCGGCAAGACGACACGGCTGGACATCGACGAGATCGGATCCATCATGCGGGCAGAGGTGTTCCCCACCGGCACGTCGTCGGAGACGGTTGCGCAGCTCTTCGTCTGCGACGCGCACGGATGGCAGGTCATCCGCCTGCGCGGCCAGTTCTGGACCCGGGAGTCGATGGACACCGTCGTCTCCACCCTCGAGGCGCCGCTCATCGAGATCGACCGGCCGATCTCCACCTCGGAGCTCTACGCGACCTACCACGGACTGCTCTACTGGTTCGAGCGCCGCCCGGTCATGGCTGCACTGATCTTCGGGGGCGTGCTCGTTCTCGGCGGACTCGTGCTCTACGGCGCGCTTGTCAGCCTCGGCGCGACGAACTAGTTCGACAGGCTCCTGCGCCGTCGCGCTCCGACGATGAGGATGCCGCCGAGCGCGAACAGCCCGCTGGCCGCGAGCAGAACACCCGCACCCTCGTCGCCCGACGCCGCCAGCGCGGGCGCTGCCGCAGCCGGTGCCGCCGCCGGTGCCCGGGTGATCAGGTAGGCGCCGGAGTACTCCGCGGTCGCGTTGCCCTGCACGAAGGTTGCTGCAGGGTCGGCGGCAGAGAAGGAGGACACGTGACCGCCGTTGGAGCTCGACCACAGCGTGCCATCCGACGCGACCTGGAGGCTGTAGTTGCCACCGACGGGCACTGTGCCGAGGAGGGCGACCGCGGCGGTGGCCGGGTCGAGCGAGTAGAGGCTTCCGATCTCGGTGAGGATGTAGCAGCTGGCATTCACCGGAGAGCACGCGGTGGCATAGATGTCGCCGACGATGACGATGTCTGGCCCGATCTGGGCGCCGATCGTGGCCGTATCGAGGTCGAGGGCATGGAGCCTGGTGCCACCGAGGAAGTAGGCAACGCCGGCGTTGGTGATGAGCATGTTGCCGGGGAAGTCAGCGCCCGCGCCGATATTGAGGTTTGTCGTGCCATCCCAGATCTCATGCACCACGGTGGAGACCCCGGTCGTGGTGTCGACACGAAGCAGCGGCCACTCCCCCGACATCGTGTTGCCGCCGAGGTAGAACGACTGCCCTGTCACCGGATTGAAGGCTGGCTGGTATGCGCATTCGACCGTGCCTATCGCCGGCTGGGTTCCGACGTCGACCCACGTGCTGTCATCCGGGTTGACCAGCTTGAGTGTCAGGTCGGAATGGCACGGGATCGCGTAGAGCGTGTCGCCGTCGGGAAGCGGGGCGACCGCCGAGGCCGGAGCGGCGCTGACCAGCACGATGGCCATGGATACTGCGCAAACGGCGAGAGCAGAGAGAGGTCGCTTCACGGGAGCCTTTGTGTTCAGGGTGGTGTTCCTAGAAGCTACAGGATGTCACCGCTGTTCAGCGCTTCTTGAGCGTCGAGAAGATTCCGCGCAGCACCTCGCGCACGACCGTCTGGCCGGTGCGGGATCCGAGGATGTCGCCGATGGGGTTGTCCTTCGCCCGAGGGCGTGCGGTCGACTTCGGCTTCGCCGCCGGCGCGCGACCCTTCGACGCCTCGCGCCACTCCTTCTCGTACTGCTTCTGCAGGCGCGCCGCCTCGTCGGACTGCGCCTCCGCCGTGCCCGCTGCGGCAGCGGCATCCGCGGCGGCATTCATCTTGGCGGCGAGGAGCTCGCGGGCGGACTCGCGGTCGATCAGCTCTCCGTAGGTGGCCAGCAGCGGTGAGGCGGTGACGGTCGCGAGCATCTGGTCGGCCGGGGTCGGGGCCATCGAGCCCCGCGGGGCGCGCAGCCGCGTCCAGGCGACCGGGGTCGGGGCTCCCCGCTCGCTCATGACCGTGACGATGGCCTCACCGGTGGCGAGCGAGGTGAGCACCTCGCCGAGCTCGTAGCCAGAGGTCGGGTACGTCGAGACGGTCTGCTTGAGGGCGCGCGCGTCGTCGGGCGTGTGGGCGCGCAGCTGGTGCTGCACGCGCGAGCCGATCTGCGCGAGCACGTCGTTCGGCACGTCCTTCGGCGTCTGGGTGACGAAGACGATGCCGACACCCTTCGACCGGATGAGGCGAACGGTCTGCGTGATCGACGCGATGAAGTCCTTGGATGCGTCCTTGAACAGCAGGTGCGCCTCGTCGAAGAAGAAGACGAGCTTCGGCTTGTCGATGTCGCCGACCTCTGGCAGGTCGTTGAACAGGTCGGCGAGCAACCACATGAGGAAGGTGGAGAAGAGCGCCGGCTTGTCCTGCACTCCGGGAATCTCGAGCAGGCTGACGATGCCGCGGCCCTCGGCATCCTGCCGAAGGAACAGCTGCGTGTCGATCTCCGGCTCGCCGAAGAAGACGTCGGCACCCTCGCTCGCGAAAGTGACGAGCTCGCGAAGGATGACACCGGCGGTAGCGCTCGAGAGGCCACCGAGCTCCTTGAGCTCTGACTTGCCCTCGTCGCTCGTGAGCCAGGTGAGCACCGCGCGCAGGTCGTCGAGATCGACGAGCGGCAGCTTGGCCTGATCGGCGTAGTAGAACACGAGGCCGAGGCTCGACTCCTGCGTGGCGTTGAGGCCGAGCACCTTCGACAGCAGCAGCGGGCCGAAACTGGATACCGTGGCGCGGATCGGGATGCCGGTGCCCTGGCCGCCCAGCGTGTAGTACTCGGTTGGGCTGGCGGCCGGCGACCAGTCCTGGCCGATGCCGACGGTGCGGGCGAGGAGCTTCGGGCTCGACTCCCCCGGGCTCGCGATGCCGCTGAGGTCGCCCTTGATGTCGGCGGCGAAGACCGGAACGCCGTTCGCCGACAACTGCTCTGCGAGCACCTGCAGTGTGCGGGTCTTGCCCGTTCCCGTCGCGCCGGCAACGAGGCCGTGGCGGTTGAGCATGGCGACCGGGATGCGCACCTGCACATCCGGCAGTGCCTCGCCGTTGACGAGCGCGCCCATCTCGAGCACCGCGCCCTCGAAGGCGTAGCCGGCGCGAATGGCCTCGATGGCCTCGGCGCCGAGCGGGCCTGCGCTTCTGCTGGTTGAGCGTGTCGAAACCGGTTGAGCAGCCGCCGCCGTCTCCGCCGCGAGCGCCGCCTCCGCGTCTGCGAGCGCCTTGCGTGCTGCTTCGACCTGGGCTGCTGCATCCGTCATGGGTTCAGCCTATGCACCCCCGGTGCGGCGGGGCGACTGCCTAGAGCCGCATGCCGAGCGCCGGGGCATCTGGCGTGCTCGAGGGCAGCTCGGCGAAGCCGATGCGGTCGTAGAAGGCGCGCGCGTTGGTGTTGGCGGCATCCATGGTCAGGTGAAGGCCGGGCACACCGCGCTCGCGCAGGGCGGCAACCAGGGTGTCGATGAGCTGGCGCCCGAGGCCCTGCCCCTGCAGTCGCGGGAGCAGGTCGATGTGCAGGTGGGCTGGGAACGCGTCGACCTCGGGGATGAGCATGCGCTCCGGCCAGAAGCCGAGGTGCCGGATGAGGTCATCCTTCGTGACGACCGGCTCGGTGTGCTCGTATGCAGCTTCGATGCGCGGCAGCCACTCGCTGCGAAAGCGCTCAACGAAGCGTCGGGTGTCGGCCACCCCGAGGATGTAGCCGCCCACTCCCTCGTCGTCCTCGACGACGAAGGCGAGCTCCGGCTCGAGGCAGACGTAGGGACGCGCGAAGATGTCGGGCATGAGGTCGTCGCTGACGTAGCGACCGGTGGCGTCGCCGCCGCCCTCGGCCGTGAGGAGGCAGATGCGGGAGACGGCGTCGTAGTCGGCGGGATCGTATCGGCGGATCATGCCAAGCGGTCCTCGAGCCCCCACGCCTGCCCGTAGCCGCCCTCGGCGACGGGCAGCTTCATGAGGTCGAGGAACGGCACGGCGTCGAACGCCTCCGGCCCGAGCACTCCCGTGCCGCTCCAGGTGCCGTTGGCGAGCAGCTCGAGCGCGATCACGGGGTTGAGGGCCGTCTGCCAGACGACGCACTGGCTCTCGTACTCCGCCATCGTCCACTCGTTGTCGCTCACGTGGTACAGGTAGACCTCGCGCGGCGTGCCGTCGACGCCGGTGCCGGTCACCCAGAGGCCGGCGCAGGTCTTGCCGGTCATCCGGGGTCCGAGGGTCGCCGGGTCGGGCAGGCCAGCGGCGACGACGTCGCGGGGTGCGACCATCGCGGGGCCGTCGGCGGTGCGCACCCGCACGGGCTCCGTCTTGTCGAGGCCGAGCAGGTTGAGCGTCTTGAGCACGCCGATGAACTCGTCGCCGAGCCCGTACTTGAAGGTCACGCGCTTCGCGTCGATCCAGCGCGGCATGAGCAGCACCTCCTCGTGCTCGACGTTGACGCACTCGACCGGGCCGATGCCCTCGGGAAAGTCGAAGACCTCCGGCTCGCTGAACGGCGCCGTGGTGTACCAGCCGCGCTCTTTCTCCCAGATGACGGGAGGGTTGAGGCACTCCTCGATCGTGGTCCAGATGCTGAAGGACGGGGCGAAGATCTCGTTGCCAGCCTCGTCGCGCACCACGAGGTTGGCTCCGTCGCGGGTGCCGAGCTCGTCGATCTCGCTGAACAGGTGGTCGGCGGCATAGCGCGCGAACACGTCGCTGAGCCCCGGCTCGACGCCCATGCCGACGAGGGCGAGGCGGCCCGCGGTCTCCCAGTCGGGCGACTGCGCGAACTGGTCGTCGCCGAGCTTGACACCGGTCTCCTCGTGCGGGTTCGACGGGTGCGGCTCTGACAGGCTCATCGCCATGTCGAGGTAGTCCGCTCCGGCGGCGAGGGCCCCGGCGAAGATGGTCGGCACGAACTTGGGCTCCACGGCGTTCATGACGTGGGTTGCGCGGTGCTCGCGCGCAACCGCTGCGACGTTCTCGGGGTCGGAGGCGTCGATCCTGGCTGCCACGAAACGGTCGCCCTGGTCGCCGTGCTTCGCGGTGATCCAGCCGATTGCCGCCTCTGCCCGGCCGAGGTCGTAGTCGCAGACGATCATGGTCTCGAAGAACGAGCGCTCCGCGGCGATCTTGGCAATGGAGTTGCCGACGCCACCGGCGCCGACGAGGAGGATCCGCGTGGATTCAGTCATGCTCCGACGCTACTGGGCGAGGCGGGA
>NZ_JBXMIS010000117.1:0-63947 GCF_057073975.1 Conyzicola sp.
GAATCACCGCGGTCTACACCGATCAGGTGCTCTTCTTCGTGCCAGGCGTCGACAAGGGTGGCAAGATCGTTCTGCTCGGCTACAGCCAGGGCCTCACTTCAGCAGCGGAGTTGTAATGACGAACGCACCCCTCAGCGGCGCGAGCATGCGCGGCGCGGTCGACCTGAGCTCGCTCGTGCAGCGCCAGCAGGCGCCCTCCGCGGCCCCGGCCGCTGGCCCGCCGCCGGTTGCTGCTGTTCCGTCGCTCGTGGTGACGGCGAGCGATGCGACGTTCTCTGCGATCCTCGATCTGTCGAGCACGGTTCCGGTGATCGTCGAGTTCTATGCCGCTGGCATCGAGCCGGCGCTGGCCGGACTCATCGAGCAGTTCGGCGGTCGCCTCGTGCTTGCCACTGTCGATGGGCAGTCGAATCCGCAGCTCGCGCAGGCCTTCCAGGTGCAGGAGGTTCCCGCGGTCGCCGCCGTCATCGGGGGCCGACCGGTGCAGCTGTTCGTCGGCATGCCCCCGCTCGAGGACGTGCGACAGGTGCTCGACCAGGTGCTTGCCCTCGCCGCGCAGGAGGGCGTGACGGGCACGGTGAGTGTCGACGCGTCCGCTGCGACGGCGGAGCCGGCGGAGCCGGTGGAGGAGCCACTGCCACCCCTGCACCAGGAGGCGTTCGACGCCATCTCTGCGGGCGACTACGCCCTCGCCATCGCGAAGTACCAGACGGCGATCGCGCAGAACCCGCGCGACACGCTTGCCGTCGCCGGCCTCGCGCAGGTATCGCTGCTCTCGCGGCTCGACGGCACCGACGCCGCGACGCTGCGCGCCGCCGCCGCCGATGCCCCGTCCGATGTGGCGGCCCAGCTCGCCGTCGCCGATCTCGACGTCTCTGGTGGCCACCTCGAGGACGCCTTCCTCCGTCTTCTCGACCTCTTTCCCCGTCTCGACGCCGATGGCAAGAACCTCGTTCGCACGCGCCTGCTCGAGTACTTCGAGGTCGCGTGAGTCGACGACCCGCGAGTGGTGGCGGCCCGCCGTCGTCTGACCGGCCTGCTGTACTGACCGTCGGAGCCGACCCCATGCTTCCCGGACGCAGCGCTGCAACCCTCGACCTCATCGGCCGTTCGATCTCGATCGGCGCGGTTCTGATCGTGCTGGCTGGAGCGATCGTGGTTGTCGCGACGCGGCCGCCCGCACTGGGCACCGGCATCGGGGCGGCTGTCGTCGTCGCCCTCCTCGTCGTCGGCCAGGTCTACCGCAGCCGCGCGGTGCGGCGATCCCGTGACGAAGCGGCCGCGGGCTACTCCACGCTTGTCGACGTTGCCGGCTACGACTTTCGCGACGGGCGCACCGGCTCCCTCATCCGCTCGCGCGAGGATGCGCCGATGGCGAATCCAAGCGCGCGCGTGTACGACGCCGTTCGGCGCCGGTCAGACGACTAGCGCCGCAGCTTCAGCCACAGGGCGCCGAGCGGGGGGAGGGTGAGCTCTGCCGAGGCCGGGCGACCTCCGTGCGGAGTCTCGGTGGCGACGACCGCGCCGAAGTTGCCGACACCGCTGCCGCCGTACTCTGCCGCATCGGTGTTGAGCACTTCGTCCCACGTGCCGGCGAACGGCAGGCCGACGCGGTACGGCCCCACCGGGTTGCCAGA
This sequence comes from Conyzicola sp., assembly GCF_057073975.1. Classification (NCBI taxonomy): domain Bacteria; kingdom Bacillati; phylum Actinomycetota; class Actinomycetes; order Micrococcales; family Microbacteriaceae; genus Conyzicola; species Conyzicola sp. The sequence continues at coordinate 1,638 of NZ_JBXMIS010000117.1, forward strand.
GAAGTTGAACAGCGCGGCAACGGCATTGCCGTGGTTGTCCCAGCGAAGGAACGAGAGCGCGCTGTTGCTGGCGTCGCCGCCCTCGATCCACTCGAAGCCACCCGGCTCGTTGTCTCGCGACCACAGGGCAGGCTCGTCGCGGTAGACCGCGTTGAGCCGTGACACGAGCTTCTGCAGGCCGAGGTGCGCTGGCTGCTCGAGGATCCACCAGTCGAGACTGCGGTCGGCACTCCACTCGCTCGGCTGGCCGAACTCCTGGCCCATGAACAGCAGCTGCTTGCCCGGGTGCGACCACATGAAGGCGAGGTAGGCGCGAAGGTTCGCGAGCTTCTTCCACTGGTCGCCCGGCATCTTGCCGAGCAGCGAGCCCTTGCCGTGCACGACCTCGTCGTGGCTGATCGGCAGCAGGAAGTTCTCGCTGTACTGGTAGACCATCGAGAACGTGATCTCGTTGTGGTGGTGCGAGCGGTACGTGGGGTCGTGCTGCATGTACTGCAGGGTGTCGTGCATCCAGCCCATGTTCCATTTGAGGCCGAAGCCGAGGCCGGTGCCGGCCGTCGGCTTCGTCACCCCTGGCCAGCTGGTCGACTCCTCGGCGATCATGACGATGCCGGGGTTGCGCTTGTACGCGGTCGCGTTGACCTCCTGCAGGAAACTCACTGCCTCGAGGTTCTCTCGCCCGCCGTGGATGTTGGGCTCCCACGCCCCCTCCTCGCGCGAGTAGTCGAGGTAGAGGATGCTCGCGACGGCGTCGACCCGCAGGCCGTCGATGTGGAACTCCTCCAGCCAGAACAGCGCGTTCGCGACGAGGAAGTTGCGCACCTGCGACTGCCCGAAGTCGAAGACGAGGGTGCCCCAGTCCATCTGCTCGCCGCGGCGCGGGTCGCCGTGCTCGTAGAGCGGTGCTCCGTCGAAGCGTGCCAGAGCCCACTCGTCTTTCGGAAAGTGCCCTGGCACCCAGTCCATGATGACGCCGATGCCAGCCCCGTGCAGGCGGTCGATGAGGTACTTGAGGTCGTCCGGGTGGCCGAATCGACTCGTCGGCGCGAAGTAGCCGGTGACCTGGTATCCCCAGGAACCGCCGAATGGATGCTCCGCGAGCGGCATGAACTCCACGTGCGTGAACCCCAGCTGCTGCACGTACTCGATGAGCTGGTCGGCGGCATCCCGATAGCTCAGCCCCTGGCGCCAGGAGCCGAGGTGCACCTCGTAGACGCTCATGGGGGAGTTGTGCGGGTCGCGCTCGGCACGAGCGCGCATCCAGTCGTCGTCCTGCCATTCGTGCTGCGACTGGCCGACCTTCGATGCGGTTGCGGGCGGAACCTCGGTGTATCGCGCCATCGGGTCGGCACGCTTAACCCACTCGCCTGCCTCGGTCAGCAGCTCGAACTTGTAGGCGTTGCCCGGCTCGATTGCCGGGAGGAAGAGCTCCCAGACGCCGTTGTCGTCGAGGCGGCGCATCGAGTGCTCTGCGCCGGCCCAGTTGTTGAAGTCGCCGATGACGCGAGCGGCCCTGGCGTGTGGCGCCCAGACGGAGAACGAGGTGCCGTCGACGCCCTCATGCGGTCGGTAGTGCGCGCCGAGCACGTGCCAGAGCTGCTCGTGCCGGCCCTCGCCCCAGAGGTAGAGGTCGATCTCGCCAACCGAGGGCACGAAGCGGTACGGGTCGTCTGCGATCCAGTCGGGTGCGCCGTCGTAGCTCGCGTGCAGCACATAGGAGCGACCCTCGCCGGGGTAGTAGCCCTGCCACAGACCGGAGTCGAGGTGAGCGAGGGCAACCGTCGTGCCGTCGGAGAGCACCGCAGCGACCGTCGTCGCGAGCGGGCGCACGGCCCGGATGACGAATCCAGCGTCGAGCGGGTGCTGCCCGAGCGTCGCGTGCGGCTGCGGGTGCCGCCCCTCGACGAGTGCGCGCACGTGGTCGGGGCGCAGCTCTGGCAGCGTCGTCGCCGGTGCCATCAGGCACCTGCCCCGGGGTCGGCGGCGCTCACATGCAAGATGTGCACCGGCTCGTCGAAGGCGTCCAGCCGCACGTAGTTGTCGGTGCCCCACGTGAAGCTCGCCCCGGTGATGAGGTCTGTCACCGTGAAGGGGGTGCCTGGCGTCACGCCGAACCTGCTCTCGTCGAGGTGCACCATGGTCTCACGCACGGAGTGCGGATCGACGTTCGCCACAACGATGATCGCATCGTCGGCCCCGCCGGCAACCGCACCTGGGAGGTACTTCGAGTACACGAGAATCGAGTCGTCGTCGCTCCAGTGCACGTCGAGGTTGCGCAGCTGGCGCAGGCACGGGTGGGCTGCCCTGATGAGGTTGAGCCGGGTGAGATATGGCGCGAGGGTGTCGCCGAGCTTGTCGTGTCGTGCCCACTCGCGGTTCTTGAACTCGTACTTCTCGTTGTCGATGTTCTCTTCGCTGCCGGGCCTGGCCACATTCTCCATGAGCTCGTAGCCTGCGTAGACGCCCCAGCTCGGGCTGCCGGTCGCGGCGATGGCGGCGCGCACCTTGTATGCGGCCTCTCCGCCGAACTGCAGGTACTCGGTGAGGATGTCGGGGGTGTTGACGAAGAAGTTCGGCCGGAACCATCCACTCGTCTCACGCGAGACCTCCAAGAGGTAGGTCTCGAGCTCGACCTTCGTGTTGCGCCAGGTGAAGTAGGTGTACGACTGCTGGAACCCGACCTGGGCGAGCGACTGCATCATGGCGGGTCGAGTGAACGCCTCGGCGAGAAAGACCACGTCGGGCCGCTCGGCGTTGACGATGCCGATGAGCCACTCCCAGAACTGCAGCGGCTTGGTGTGCGGGTTGTCGACGCGGAAGATGGTGACGCCTACCGAGATCCAGTAGCGAACGATGCGCAGGATCTCCTCGCGGATGCCCACCGGGTCGCGGTCGAAGTTGATCGGGTAGATGTCCTGGTACTTCTTCGGCGGGTTCTCTGCGTAGGCGATGGTGCCGTCAGGCCGCTGCGAGAACCACTCGGGGTGCTCTGTCACCCACGGATGGTCTGGCGAGCACTGCAGGGCGAGGTCAATTGCAACCTCGATGTTGTTCTTCGCCGCTACCCCGAGAAAGTACGTGAAGTCCTTGATGGTGCCGAGCTCGGGATGGATGGCATCATGGCCGCCCTCCGCCGCGCCGATCGCCCAGGGGGAGCCGGGGTCGCCGGGCCCCGCGGTGAGCGTGTTGTTCGGCCCCTTGCGGAACGCGGTTCCGATCGGATGGATGGGGGGAAGGTAGAGAACGTCGAAGCCCATCTCCGACACGGCCGGCAGCCGCTTGGCGGCGGAGCGGAATGTTCCGCTCGTCCACGTGCCGTCCTTCGCCTGCTTCGCGCCCTCGCTGCGGGGGAAGAACTCGTACCAGCTGCCGACACCGGCGCGAGCGCGCTCGACCCGAAGCGGGATCGTCTCGCTCTCGGTGGTGAGGGAGCGTGCTGTGACATCGGCGCCGACCGCGGCTGCGAGGCGTGCCTCTGGCTTGAGGCGCGTGGAGCCGACCACCGAGGCGACCTCGGTCATTCCGGCGGCTTTCAGCAGCTCGACTCCGCTCGCGAATACGAGCTCCGTGTCGATGCCAGCGGGAATCTTGATCTGCGCCGTGTGCACCCACGTCGCCCAATCGTCGCGGAGGGCGCGCACGCGCCAGGTCCAGGTGCCGACCGTGTCGATGAGAGCGAGGGTGACCCAGTGGTCGGTTCCCGCACCCTCGAGCACCATCGGGAAGATGCTGTCTACGCCGGACGGGGAGGTGAGCACGACCTCGGCGCCGAGCCGGTCGTGGCCCTCGCGGAAGATCGTCGCCTCGAACGGCACCACCTCGCCGGCATACGCCTTGGCTGGCCAGAGATCCTCCGGCTGCCGCGGCCGGAGATCCCGGATCGGGATTCGCCCGATGATCGGATGGAAGGCGTCGCGTTCGTCGAGAGTGGCCACGAGAGCGACGTTACCGCCTCCAGCTTGGGTGGAGCCTCATAGAAATCGATGGGGGACTCCGTGTCCTCCTCATGGAGGACAAGAGTGTACCCCCTGTTTTGGGACGGGAGCAAAAGGGTAGACGGCCTTGTCCGCGCAATGGGGGACAGGTACATTCTCCAGTGGGGAGAAACCAACAGTTTCGAGAGACACCTAGCAGACCTCTCGCGAGTGTTGGAAGCGAACCACCGCACGACACCACCCGTTTACACCCGAAAGCCCTCGCGGCCTCAGCCCTCCCAGTGGGATAGCTGCTGCCTGCCCGTGACTTTGGGGTGGATGAATCGGCATCCATCCGCGATGTCACGAAAGGTACCGCAATGAACAAGCTCGTCAAAGGCTCGCTCGCCGCAGCGGCAGGCATCACACTCCTCATGGGTGGCGCCGGCTCTCTCGCACTCTGGAACGACTCCGCCGACCTCGTCGGTGGCTCTGTCGCCACGGGTGAGCTCAACATCGTCTCCAACGGCGACGGCGCCTGGACCAACGACATCGCCCTCTGGGTTCCGGGTGACGCAGACACCTACACGGAGACCTTCACGATCAACGCAGCGGGTGACAACCTGAGTGCAGAGCTCGAGGCTCTCTACTCCGCTGTCGCTGTCAACGGCGTCACCGCCGACGCGACCGTCACCATCCCCGGCGAGACCGCTGTTGGCGGTGTGTTCACGCTCGACGCTGGCACGTACGTCGCCACGGTAACCGTCGACGTCAGCTTCGACGCCACTGGAACCGACGACCAGAACGCGACTGTGCCGCTCGGCGACGTCTCCGTCGTCCTCACGCAGCTCCCGTAGTGAGTTCGGTGGCCCGCCTGCGATGGCGGGGCACCGTCCCACACTGGCGTCCTCACCGGCCGTCGGCGCGCCCTTTTAAGGAGGTGACTATGCGCCCCATGTTCGAAGCACGCGGTGCACAGCGCCGCCAGCCGAAAGCCGTTATTCGCGGGATGCTCGGCACGAGCGTCGCCATCGCCGGCGCCATAGTCATCGCCGCCTCCATCTCTGCCAGCAGCTACGCGCTCTGGAACGACAGCGACGCCTCGGCCGCTGCCTCAGTTTCCTCCGGAACCGTCGGCCTCACGGCCACCGGGCCCTTCACCGCCGCATCGTGGTCGAACCTCCTGCCCGGCGAGAAGGTGCGCCAGCCCTTCACCGTCAGCAATACCGGCAGCGTTGCGCTCGACCTGTCTGGCACCGCCGTCACCGGCACCACCGATTTCGAGGTCCGTGCTGTGCGCGGTGCGTGCCCGGCAACCGACATCGCCGGCGCATCCGCGACCACGAGCGCTGTGTCGCTCGGCACCCTCGCCGCCGGCGCCTCCGCCACCGTCTGCCTCGAGGTCACCCTCGCGACCACGGCGAGCCCCGGGGCGACCTCCAACTGGGTGCTCACCGTCTCAGGAACGCAGGTGCCGTGATAATGCGCAGCCAGCTCTCACGCCGCACCCGGCTCGCTCTCGTTGCCGGGGTCACCACCCTCTTGGTGCTGCTCGGCACGACCGTCTCGTTCGCCCTCTGGTCGACGACGGCGACGATCGGGTCGACCTCCACGGCGGCCACGGTCGGCGTCAGCCACGCGCTGACGGGATCCACCCTTGCGGTCACCTACAGCGCTCAGGTGCCGACCACCGTCGCCGTCGGCGTCATCACCGTGACGAACTCCAGCTCGCGCGCTGGTACCTACTCGCTCGCCCTTTCGAGCACCTCCGCCTCCGCAACGCTGAGAAGCGCCGTCACCGTTGAGATCGGCACCGCAGCATCGTGCACGACCACCGCGTCGCTCAGCAATTCCGTGACCGGAACCTTTGCCAGCACCGTGACCAAGACGGCTGCCATTGCGGCAAACACCTCCGTGCCACTCTGCGTGCGCACCTCGATGACGACTGCGGCCATCGATGCCAACCCGTCAGCGAGCCTCGCGGCGACCGCCGCGTCATCCGTTGCCATCGGCAGCTGGGGCGCTACGGCCGCCCCCGCAATCACCTTCACCCAGTCCACTGCCGCCGCGGTGGTGGCGCAGACGCTCAACAGCTCTGCCTGGTACCAGATCAAGAACGACGACGGCGCCCGCTGCCTCGAGGGACTCAACTACGGCTCAACGTCTGGCACCGCGGTCGTAACTGACCCGTGCGGGCTGCAGACCGCGGCGTCGAGCAACCTCAACGAGTACTGGCGCTTCACGCCGACCGATAGCGGCTACTACCGAATCGTGTACCGCCAGACGCCGACGCTGGCGCTCGGCTCGGCGGGAACCACAAGCGGATCCGGTGCGGTTCTCAGCTCTGCCGCCACGACCAGCCAGCAGTGGCTTCCCGTGTACAACAGCGACGGCACGTTCACCTTCAAACTCCGCGCGCAGCCGACACTCTGCCTGCAGCATCAGGGCAACAACGGGAACAACAAGCCGGTGAGCGTCGCCACCTGCGTCACCGGTCAGCTCACGCAGCGAACGATGGTGACGATGTACAACAACGTTCAGCCTGCGGCGATCACGCTGACGTGCGATGCGCCTGGCGGCTTCAACGCCAACTACTCGTGGCCGCAGCTCACCGGCTACCAGTCCGAGGTCGTGTACCGCGTCCTGGTGAACAATGTCGTAGACAGCGTGCACACGGGGGGAACGGGGAGCGACACCACGGCGCGGTTCGACTGGCTGGCCACGACCAGTGCCTATGCTGTCGGCACCTACCCGCTCGAGGTGCAGCAGTCGGTCGCCTCCGGAGCCTGGACACAGGTCGGCACCGCGGTTCTTCGGGTCTCGGCGACCAATCCGCGACTCTCGTGCAGCTAGCGATGTCTGGGCGAGTCGCAGTAGTCGGACGGGTTGTCGGTGCCGTGGCGCTCGGTGCCATCCTCTCGATCGCCGCGGCCGACCCGGCGTTCGCCGCTGACGAGATCCAGGTCAGCGACGACGGAGTCACATACGCGAGCACTCTTCCCGCTCCGTTGCTCTCGGGGCTGCCCATGCTCGTGCCTGGCGACTCTGTCGGCGCGACGTTCTGGGTACGCAATTCCGGACCGACGCAGGCATACCTCACGGTCACGCTCGAGAACGCCACGTGGTCGAGTGCCGCGTTGGCCAGCGCCCTCTCGGTTGGCGCCAGCGCTCCCGGCAACGGCGGTCGAACGGCCGTGCTGGCCACTGCGACGACCTGCACGGTGCTGCTCGAGGGCTACGCACTCGACGCCGGCGACGACGTTGCAGTGACGATGGCACTGACGGTCGGCGACCTCGACGGGCTCGACGCCCAGAACGCGACAGCAGGACTGGATGCCGGCATCCGCCTCACCGAGACGGCCGGCCTCCCTGCTGGCGCCGCCTGCGCCACTCCGCCGACGACCGTCGTCGTTGTTCCCCGTGCGCCTGGCACCGCTCGTCCGGTCGCTGCCGCGCCGGAAGCGCCGGCTGAGGAACCAGAAGCCGACGGCGGCGGAGATGAGGCAGAGGAGCCGGTCACCCCCGGCGAGGCGCTCGCCATCGTGCTCACCAACACGCTCTCGAACTTCGACCCGACAGCCGTCGCATTTGCCGCGGCTGCTGTGCCAGCGGGTGCCGTGCTCTTTATGATCGTCGGTAGAGTGCGGCGGCGCCGTGGCGACATCACCGAGGAGACACCATGACCGGCACACGGCGCAAGCAGAGGGAGCGCGGGTTGCTCTACTACCTCGGCCTCGGCCTCAGCGCTGGGCTGCTCGCCTTCCTCGTGATGGTTGGCGTTCTCGTCGTTGCCATCCCCGCGATCTCTGGCGCAACTCCCATGACGATCCTCACCCAGTCGATGGAGCCGACCTACCCGCCCGGCACGCTCATCATCGTGCGGCAGGTCGATCCGGAGGCCATCCGCATCGGCGACCCCATCACCTACCAGCTCAAGTCGGGGGAGCCGGAGGTCGTCACGCACCGGGTGACCTCGATCACCTCGACCAACGGCGAGCTCTCGTTCATCACCAAGGGCGACAACAACGCGGAGGCCGACGCCCTGCCGGTGATCCCGGTGCAGATCCGGGGCACCGTCTGGTACAGCGTTCCGTACATCGGCTATGCGAACACACTCGTCAACGGCGACAACCGGGCCTGGATCGTTCCCGTGATCGCGGTCGGCCTATTCGGCTACGCGGGCTACTCGATCGCGAGTGGCATCGCCCAGACTGCTCGTCGCAAGCGCCGTCAGCAGGAGCGCGAGCTGCGCTCCGGCGCGGTGTCCGACACCCCGGCGACGCGCTAGTCCACCACGAGCGCTGACGTGACGAGCAGTGGGGCCGGCGCTGGTCGCCGGGTGATTTAGGGTGTATCAGTGAAGGCAATCCGTCGTTTTACCGTTCGTGCCGTGCTGCCGGCTCCACTCGCCCCGCTCGAGACTCTGGCGACCAATGTGCGCTGGTCGTGGCATGAACCGACCATGCTGCTGTTCTCCTCGATCTCGCCGGAGCTGTGGCAGTCGACGGGCCACGACCCTGTCGCCCTCCTCGGCGAGGTCTCCCCGCAGCGGCTTGACGAGCTGGCTGCCGACGAGGCGTTCGTCGCCAGGGCGGCGGCGCTCGCATCCGATCTCGACACCTATCTGACCGAGCCGCGCTGGTACCAGTCGCTCGCGGATGCGCCCGCCGCGATCGGCTACTTCTCGCCGGAGTTCGGCATCGCCGCCGCGCTGCCGCAGTACTCCGGCGGGCTCGGAATCCTCGCCGGCGACCACCTCAAGAGCGCCTCAGACCTCGGCGTGCCGATCGTCGGCGTCGGGCTGTTCTACCGCGCCGGCTATTTCCGTCAGTCGATCTCGGGCGACGGATGGCAGCAGGAGTCCTACCCGGTGCTCGACCCCGACGGCCTTCCGCTGTCGGTGCTTCGGCACGCGGATGGCACTCCGGCCCTCGTGCAGCTCGCGCTGCCAGAGGGGCGAACCCTGCATGCACGGGTGTGGCGGCTCGCTGTCGGGCGCATTCCGCTGCTGCTGCTCGACACCGACATCCCGGAGAACGACGATGAGATGCGCACGGTGACCGACCGTCTCTACGGCGGGGGCGGAGAGCACCGCCTGCTTCAGGAGCTGCTGCTCGGCATCGGCGGCGTTCGCGCCATCAAGCTGTACTCAGAGATCACGGGCTCACCTCTGCCGCTCGTGTTCCACACCAACGAGGGGCACGCCGGATTCCTCGGGCTCGAGCGCATCGCCGACCTCATCGGCGACGGACTCACGTTCGCTGAGGCTCTCGAGGTGGTTCGCGCCGGCACGGTATTCACCACCCACACCCCGGTGCCCGCGGGAATCGACCGGTTCGAGGTCGGCCTCGTCGAGCGCTACCTGACCGGCGAGCTGCTGCCGGGCGTCGAGACAGACGACGTGCTTCCGCTCGGCGTCGAGCACGACCCCGACTCCGGCATGTTCAACATGGCCTTCATGGGCCTGCGGCTCGGCCAGCGCGCCAACGGTGTCTCGAAACTGCACGGAGAGGTCTCGCGCGGCATGTTCGGCGCGCTGTGGCCGGGCTTCGAGTCGTCAGAGGTGCCCATCACCTCGGTGACGAACGGCGTGCACGCTCCCACCTGGACAGACCCGAAGCTGCTCGCGCTCGCTGCGGAGGCGCTCGGCAGTGCCGACACGACGTCCTGTGACTGGATGTCGCCATCCATCACCGACGCCGCCCTCTGGTCGGTGCGCGGCGATATGCGGGCCCAGCTCGTCGACGACGCCCGGCGCCGTGTCACGGCTGCCTGGCGGGAGCAGAACCCCGGCATCGCCGCACCGGCCTGGTACTCAGAGCTGCTCGACCCGACCGTGCTCACGATCGGCTTCGCGCGCCGGGTTCCGACCTACAAGCGGCTCACCCTCATGCTGCACGACGAGGATCGCCTTCGCGCCCTTCTCACGCATCCGGAGCGACCGGTGCAGATCGTCGTCGCCGGCAAGTCGCACCCGGCCGACGACCAGGGCAAGGAGCTCATCCAGCGCCTGGTGCGGTTCTCGCAGGGCATAGACGTTCGCGGCCGCATCGTGTTCCTACCCAACTACGACATCGGCATGGCGAAGCTGCTCTACCCCGGCACCGATGTGTGGCTCAACAACCCGCTGCGCCCGCTCGAGGCATGCGGCACGAGTGGCATGAAGGCCGCGCTGAACGGCTCACTCAACCTGTCGATCCTCGACGGCTGGTGGGCGGAGTTCTTCGACGAGGAGAACGGCTGGGCGATTCCGACCGCCGACTCCGCCGGCGACGGCGCGGAGCGCGACAAGCTCGAGGCCGACGCCATGTACGACCTCATCGAGCACCAGATCGCGCCGCGGTTCTACGAGCGCGGACACGACGGCGTTCCCACCCGGTGGGTGGAGTCGATCCGTCACACCCTCTCGACCCTGTCGCCGGCTCTGAGCGCCGACCGCATGGTTCGGGAGTATGTCGAGCGCCTCTACCTTCCGGCCGCGAGTGCGGAGCGCACCATCTCGGCCGACGACTTCGCGCCGGCACGGCAGCTCGCCGAGTGGAAGGCGCGCGTGCGCGCAGCGTGGCCGGCAGTCGAGGTGACCCACGTGGAGTCTGGCGGTGTCGACGCTGTTCCCCAGGTGGGAGACGAGCTGCACGTTCGGGCGACGGTTCAGCTCGATGGGCTCACCCCCGATGACGTGCTCGTCGAGGTGGTCTACGGCCGTGCTCGTGACGGTGACGTGCTCGAGGCTCCAGCCAGGGCGTCGCTGTCGTTCGTCCACGGCGCGTTCGAGGGCACGGTGCCGCTCGGCGTTGCGGGCAGCTTCGGCTACAACGTGCGGGTCGTGCCGCGGCATCCGCTGCTCTCGTCCTCTGCAGAGCTGGGGCTCGTCGCCGCGATGAGCTAGTCGGCTAGTCGCGCGCGATTGCCGCGACCCTGCCGCCGGTGACGGCGAGCAGGTCGGCTGGCGAGAGCTCGATGTCGAATCCACGGCGCCCGCCGCTCACGAAGATCGTGTCGAAGAGCTCTGCTGTCTCGTCGAGAACGGTCGGGTTGTGTGTCTTCTGGCCGATCGGGGAGATGCCGCCGACCACATAGCCGGTCTTGCGCTCTGCCACGCGAGGGTCGGCCATCTCTGCCTTCTTGCCTCCGACCGCGGCCGCGAGGGCCTTGAGGTCGAGCTTGCCGGTCACCGGCACGATCGCAACGGTGAGCACGCCGTCGACGTCGGCGAGCAGGGTCTTGAACACCTGCTCTGGGCTGAGTGAGGCGCCGTCGAGGCCGAGCGCGCTCGCGGCCTCCAGACCGAAGTTGGTGGTGGCCGGGTCGTGCTCGTAGGCGTGAGGAGTGAACGGGATGCCAGCCGCGGCAAGCGCGACCGTCGCCGGGGTGCCGCCGGCCACCTACGCCACCGCGAGGGTGAGCATGCCGGGTCGGTGAGCCGTCGCCTGCCGCACGGCCTCGACGAACTCGGCGTAGTCGGTGAACGACTTGTCGTTCGCGTGCCCGAGGCCGATGACCGTGGTGCGGCCCGTCGTCTCGGTGAGCTGGATCGAGCGCCGCTGGCTGTCGTACCCCGGCGGGGTCGTGCGAATGGCCGAGAGCTGCCCGACAGAGAAGACCCGGTCGTCGAACTGCAGGGTGCTCTGGCTGACGGTGATGGTGCGCGGGATCGCGCGCTCTGCCCGCAGGAGGGGAAGCGCGATGGCCGCGAGCACGAGCACCCCGCCGGCGGTCGCGATCGGCAGCGCGGGAAGCGAGGCATCGATCTCCTCGATGAGGAATCCGGTGACGACCGCGAGAACGACGACGGCGATCGCGATGCCCGCGAGGCGAAGGGCGAAGCGGGTCGACGACCGCCGGATGGCAAAGCGCCCGCCCGCAACAGTGCGGGGCATCGGCGGTGCGTCTGGCCCCGTCGGCACAAGCGGAGCCACATCGGCGATGAGCGCGTTGTAGGTTGCGGCGCTGAACCACGGCAGTACGACCTCGACCCGCTCTCGCTGCGTGTGGGCGATGAGCTTGCGAACGCTGCCGCTGGGAACGCCGTTTGTCGACTGGCGGATGACGAACGAGGAGAACGCGGTATCCGCTCGCGACCAGGTCTCCCGCACCCGGCGACCGCGGGTCAGCTCGACGTGCGTCGGCGAGGTGCGGATCGTCACTGGCGCGGTGACGAAGACGTGCACGAGCGTCCAGGCGAGGCCGATCACCGCGACCGCGACGGCCGAGGCGCCGAGAAGGTCGCTGTGCACCCGGCTGACGCCGACCTCGTGCAGCAGGAACGGGGCGGCGATGGCGAGCACGGCGGTGAGCAGGATGCCGGCGATGAGCGCGCGCACGCGGCCGCCGACCGAAGGAGAGTAGGTCACGCCTCTAGTGTGCCCGGAACAGCCGCATCGACGCGCCAGCCACGACCAGCTCGCTACCCGGCTCGTGCTCGATGACCTCACCAGAGATGTCGTCGAGGGCCGAGTCCCAGATCAGCGAGTACGAGGTGACGCCCTCGTGCACGGGAAGGGTGACGGTCACCTCCTGCTCGAGGCCGTGAACAACGAGCAGGATGCGGTTGAACTCCTCGAACTCCGGCGTCGAGGCCGCGAGGTACTGCAGCGTGCGCTCGGCGGGGGAGTCCCAGTCGTCCGAGCTCATCGAGAGCCCCTCCTTGTTGTACCAGTCCATCTGCGTCGCGCTCGGAACGGTCTCTCCCCACCTGCCGAAGTGCACGGGGCGAAGGGCGGGGTTCTCGCGACGCAGCTGCATGAGCCGCTTCGACACGGCGAGCAGCTCCTGCTGCCAGTCGGCGTGCTCCCACGGCAGCCAGGTGAGGTCGTTGTCGTGGCAGTAGGCGTTGTTGTTGCCGCGCTGGGTGCGGCCGAACTCGTCGCCGGCGGTGATCATCGGAATGCCGGCCGACAGCAGCAGCGTGCCGAGCAGGTTGCGCATGGCCTTCTCGCGGTGCAGCAGGATGTCGGCGTTGCGGGTCGGACCCTCGACCCCGTGGTTGAACGAGTGGTTGTTGTCGGTGCCGTCGCGGTTGTCCTCGCCATTGCCGAGGTTGTGCTTCTGCTCGTAGGCGGTGAGGTCGGCCATGGTGAAGCCGTCGTGGGCGGTGATGAAGTTGACGGAGGCGAGGGGCCCGCGGTCCTGCGAGAACACGTGGGCGCTGCCCGCGAGGCGTCGCGCCAGGGATCCGATTCCGTTGGGTGCTTCGCCGGTGCGTCGGGCGGTGCTGATGTCAGAGAGCCAGAAATCGCGCATCCGGTCGCGGTATCCGTCGTTCCACTCCGAGTAGCCGGCGGGAAAGTTGCCGACCTGCCAGCCGCCCATGCCCACGTCCCACGGCTCCGAGATCATCTTGACCCCCTGCAGCTGGGGGTCGTCGAGAATAGCGGTCAGCAGCGGGTGGTCTCTGCGGAACTCGACGTTCTCGTCGCGGCCAAGCGTGACCATGAGGTCGAATCGGAAGCCGTCGACCTGCACCTCGTTGGCCCAGTACCGCAGGGAGTCGAGCACCAGCTGGCGCGCGGCCGGCTCGGCGAAGTTGACGGTGTTGCCGCACCCGGTCACGTCGATGTAGTGGCCCTTCTCGTCGACGCGGTAGTAGCTCGCGTTGTCGAGCCCGCGGAACGAGTTGGTTGGGCCGGTGAGGCCCTCCTCTGCCGTGTGGTTGTACACGACGTCGAGGATCACCTCGAGCCCAGCCTCGTGCAGCGAGCGCACCATCGACTTGAACTCGCGGAGCACCGCGCCGGTTCCGCCCTTCTGGGCAGCTGCCGTCGCGTAGGCGGCGTTGGGGGTGAAGAAGTTGAGGGTGTTGTATCCCCAGTAGTTGACGAGGCCCTGGCGGGTCAGGCGCTGCTCGCTGAGCGACTGGTGCACGGGAAGCAGCTCGACGCTCGTGATCCCGAGGTCTTTGAGGTAGGCGATCGTGCTCTTGTGGGCGAGTCCGGCGTAGGTGCCCCGCAGCTTCTCCGGCACCGTCGGGCTCAGCTTGGTGAGGCCGCGCGCGTGCGCCTCGTAGAGCACGGTGTGGTCGAGGGCGATTCGCGGCTTCGTCGAGGATCCCCAGTCGAACGAGCCGTCCTGCACGTAGCTGCGCCAGTTGCCGTCGAGCGCACGGGCGAGCCCGCGGGCGTAGGGGTCGAGCAGGTCGCGGCTCGGATCGAAGCGGTGGGCGGGCCCGCTCGGACCGCTCGCACGCACCGAGTAGCGCGTTCCGGGAACGAGCTTGGCGGATGTCGCCTCCCACACCCCGTTCGCATCGCGGGTCATCGGAATGGTCTCGACGATCCACCCCGCGTCCTTCGCGTCGAAGATGCAGAGGTCGAGCTCACTCGCATTGGCCGACCACACCCGCAGGGTTCCGCTCCTGCCATCGGTGCGCACGCCGAGGTCGCGGAACGGGTCGGCGGAGGACATGCGCAAAAGCCTAGGCGCTGCGTGAGTCATGCTTGTTACATGGCCATCTACCTCGACTACGCCGCGACGGCTCCCATGCCGTCGCCCGTCGTCGATGCGTATGCCGCTGCGCTTCGGCTCGTCGGCAACCCGTCGTCGATCCACAGCCAGGGGCAGGACGCCCGGCGCGTGCTCGAAGACGCCCGCGAGCAGGTGGCAGCCTCTCTCGGCGCCGACCGGGTCGAGGTCACCTTCACCGGCGGCGGAACCGAGTCGGTCAACCTCGCCATCAAGGGCCTCTACTGGTCGCGCAATCCCGTGGGTCGAGTAGCAGCCGACGGCCGCGTATCGAGACCGAGGATCCTCGTCCCCCGCGCAGAGCACCACGCCACCATCGAGGCGGTCGAGTGGCTCGCCGCCCACGAGGCAGCGGTGGTCGACTGGGTTCCGGTCGACTCCGTCGGCCGCATCGACCTCGACTACCTTGGCGACGCGCTCGGCCCCGACGTGGCGCTCGTCACGTTGCTCATGGCCAACAACGAGATCGGAACGATCCAGCCGGTCGAGGCGGTGGCGGCGCTCGCGACGCAGCACGGCATCCCGGTTCATGTCGACGCGATCGCGGCGTACGGCTACCTCCCGATCGACTTCCATGCGCTCGGCGTTGCCGCACTGAGCGTCTCTGCCCACAAGATCGGCGGACCGGTTGGCGTCGGTGCGCTGCTGATCGCGCGCGACGCCGTGATCGAGCCGCTCGTGCATGGCGGAAGCCAGCAGCGGTCACGAAGCGGAACACAGGATGCCGCTGGCGCGGCCGCATTCGGCGCCGCCGCCTCCCTCGGCCTTCACACCGCAACGGCTCTGCGCGACCGGCTCATCGCCGGGGTGCAGGCGGCTGTGCCCAGCGCGGTGCTGCAGGGTGACCCGGTCGACCGCCTGCCCGGCAACGCCCACTTCACCTTCGCCGGCTGCGAGGGCGACTCGCTGCTCTACCTGCTCGATGCCGCCGGGTTCTCGGTGAGCACTGGCTCTGCATGCCAGGCCGGGGTGCCGGAGGCATCGCACGTGCTGCTCGCCCTCGGCCTCGACGAGCCGACGGCGCGCGGCGCCCTGCGCTTCACCCTCGGCCGCGACACGACAGAGCGCGAGGTCGACGCGCTCGTCGCTGCACTCCCTGCGGCGGTCGCCGCCGCACGGGCCGCGGGCCTCGCCGCCAGCTAGCGATTAGCCTTGGAGCTATGAAGGTCGTCGCGGCAATGAGCGGGGGAGTGGACTCCGCCGTCGCTGCCGCGCGCGCCGTCGATGCCGGCCACGAGGTGGTCGGCGTGCACCTCGCCCTCAGCCGCATGCCGGGAACGCTTCGCACCGGCTCCCGTGGCTGCTGCACCATCGAGGACTCGATGGATGCGCAGCGTGCGGCGAACATCATCGGCATCCCCTTCTACGTGTGGGACTTCTCCAGCCGCTTCAAAGACGACGTGGTCGACGACTTCATCGACGAGTACTCCGCCGGCCGCACGCCCAACCCGTGCATGCGCTGCAACGAGCGCATCAAGTTCAGCGCCCTGCTCGACAAGGCGCTCGCCCTCGGCTTCGACGCGGTGGCCACGGGCCACTACGCCTCGATCGTCGAGACGCCCGACGGCCGGGAGCTGCACCGCGCCGCCGCGTGGGCGAAAGACCAGTCCTACGTGCTCGGCGTGCTGACGGCGCAGCAGCTGGCGCACTCCATGTTCCCGCTCGGCGCTACGCCGTCGAAGGCCGAGGTGCGGGCAGAGGCGGCAGAGCGCGGCTTCAGCGTTGCGGCCAAGCCCGACAGCCACGACATCTGCTTCATTCCCGATGGCGACACCCGCGGCTGGCTGGCCGAGCGTGTCGGGGCAGAAAAGGGCGACATCCTCGATCGCACGGGCGCCGTCATCGGCAGTCACGAGGGAGCCCACGCCTTCACCGTCGGACAGCGCAAGGGCCTCGCGATCGGCTTCCCCGCCGACGACGGCAAGCCGCGCTTCGTGCTCGAGGTGCAGCCGAAGACGAATACCGTCGTCGTGGGCCCGCGAGAGGCCCTCGCCATCGCCGAGATCGCCGGAACGTCGTACACCTGGGCGGGGATGCCGCCCGCCCGCCCCGAGACCCCGTTCGACTGCGAGGTGCAGATTCGCGCGCACGCCGACCCGGTGCCCGCGGTTGCTGTGCTGCGTGGCGCAGAGCTCGTCATCACCCCCGACGAGCCGCTCGTCGGTGTCGCCCCCGGCCAGACCGCGGTCGTCTATGTCGGCACCCGCGTTCTCGGACAGTGCACGATCGCGCGCACTGTCAGCGCGGTACCAGCCGCAGCGTCCTAGGCCGGTCATAGTCTTGACGCGTGGCCGATATCGAGACTCATGACAGCCCTGCGCATGCTGAAGCGGCGCAGCTGACCACCCGCATCCTCGAGCTTCGCGACGCGTACTACGAGCGCGACGAGGTGCTCGTGGATGATGCGGAGTACGACGCCATGCTGCGTCGCCTCGAAGAGCTCGAGCGCCTGCACCCAGAGCTGCAGTCGCAGGACTCCCCGACCCAGACGGTCGGCGGTCGTGCCGACAACTCCCTCTTCACCCCGGTCGAGCACGCGGAGCGCATGCTCTCTCTCGACAACGTCTTCTCGATCGACGAGTTCGAGGCCTGGGCCATCAAGGTCGCGCGCGACTCCGGCCGTGCGGTGCACCTGCTCTGCGAGCTCAAGATCGACGGACTCGCGCTCAACCTCCGCTATGAGAACGGCCAGCTCGTGAGCGCGGCGACGCGCGGGGATGGCGTGGTGGGGGAGGATGTCACGGCCAACCTTCAGTACATCCCCTCGATTCCGCGGCAGCTCGCCGGTCAGGGGCATCCCGCGCTCGTCGAGGTGCGCGGCGAGGTGTTCATTCCCGTCGCGGCGTTCGAGCAGCTGAACGCTCTCCAGGCGAGCCTGCGCGAGAGGGTCATCGCCGACGCCCGCGACAAGGCGACGGCCCGCGGCGGCGAGTTCGACGAGCAGAAGGCGATCGACTCTGCCGCCCGCCGGTTCGCGGCATTCGCCAACCCCCGCAATGCGGCCAGTGGCGGACTCCGCCAGCAGCTCGACAAGAAGTCGGGCCTCGAGCTCGAGGCGGGGCGAGCTCGGCTCGACTCGCTGCGCATGTACGTGCACGGAATCGGGGCGTGGCAGAACCCGCCGGTGGCCAGCCAGAGCGAGACCTATGCCCTGCTCGCCGAGTGGGGGCTGCCAACGAGCCCGCACTTCCGCGTGGTCGACGAGGTCGAGGGCGCCGTCGGATTCATCGAGCACTGGGGCGAGAACCGCCACTCGATCGAGCACGAGATCGACGGCATCGTGATCAAGGTCGACGAGCTCGCCCTGCACGAGGAGCTCGGGGCGACGAGCCGGGCTCCGCGCTGGGCTATCGCCTACAAGTACCCACCAGAGCAGGTCAACACCAAGCTGCTCGACATCGTCGTGTCGGTCGGGCGCACGGGTCGGGCAACGCCTTTCGCCGTGATGGAGCCGGCACTGGTCTCCGGCTCGGTAGTGCGCCAGGCGACGCTGCACAACCAGGATGTCGCCAAGGTCAAGGGCGTGCTGATCGGCGACACGATCGTGCTGCGCAAAGCGGGCGACGTCATTCCTGAGGTGCTCGGACCCGTCGTCGAGCTGCGCGACGGCACAGAGCGCGAGTTCGTGATGCCCGCGAACTGCCCGGAGTGCGGCACGCCTCTCGCACCGGCAAAGGAGGGCGATGTCGACTTGCGCTGCCCCAATGCGAAGTCCTGCCCCGCGCAGGTGCGCGGCCGGGTCGAGCACGTCGGATCCCGTGGCGCGCTCGACATCGAGGTGCTCGGTGAGGTCACGGCTGCGGCGCTGACCCAGCCGCGGCATCCGGTTGTTCCTCCCCTCGTCACCGAGGCCGGGCTGTTCGGTCTCACCGTCGACGACCTGCTGCCCATCGAGGTCGAGGTGCGCGACAAGGAGACGGGGCTTGGAACCGGCAGGATCGAGTCGCCGTTCCGGCGCAAGCGCAAGCCGAGCGACCCGCAGGGCGACGGCGAGTTCGTGCCGTCGACCAACGCGACCAAGCTCATCGCCGAGCTCGAGAAGGCCAAGACCAAGCCGCTCTGGCGCATCCTCGTGTCGCTCAGCATCCGCCACGTCGGCCCCGTCGCGGCCCGCGCCCTCGCCGACTACTTCGGGTCGCTCGACGCGATCCGCGCAGCGAGCCGAGAGGAGCTTGCCGCCGTCGACGGTGTCGGCGGCATCATCGCCGACGCGCTCATCGACTGGTTCGAGGTCGACTGGCACCGCGAGATCATCGAGCGCTGGGCGGCCGACGGCGTGCAGCTCTCGACGCCGGGCCATCCCGGCCCAGGGGCGGCCGGTGACGCGACCGGACCCCTCGCCGGGCTGACCGTCGTCGCCACCGGCTCGATCGAGGGCTTCTCTCGCGAGGGTGCCCAGGAGGCCATCATTGCCGCTGGCGGCAAGGCCGCATCGAGCGTCAGCAAGAAGACCGATTTTGTTGTGGCCGGCCCCGGTGCCGGCTCCAAACTGGGCAAGGCAGAGCAGCTCGGACTCCGCATTCTCGATGCGGAGCAGTTCGTGATCCTCCTTGCCGAAGGGCCAGCCGGTCTCGACGCCTGACGGCCCTCACAGGTTGCGTGTTCGTTTCGCGCATGAAAACAATCTGTTCACCCCCACTCCGGGGGCATGTTGTCCCCTATTCTGGGTGTGCGCGGGCAGGGACTTTCGGGAGGCCCTGATCGCGCAAGTGAGGGGCACCGATTGCTGTTCGAGGCAGCTATTCTGTCGACCTCGGCAACTGTTAGCAGTGTTGCCGAGGCTTTTTCTCTGCCAGAAATCACTTTTCAGGTGGTCGTCGCCGGTGAGCCCGTCACCGTTACGGCCAGAACGGCCGATGCTCCCGTGACCTCGCTCGGCGGCGACGCGAACGGTTCGGCCTCCGCGCCGTCATCGGTCGCGGCCGTCGACCCCGCCGCGCTCCCACGGCTTCGAGGCATGTCGCTCCTCGAGCAGCTCGCGCTGCTTCCCTCCGACTCCCTCTCGGAGTTCGTCACGGTGAACTCCGAGGTGGTGACCGAGTTCATCGCCTCGCAGCCATCCGCCTCGCAGGTGAGCGAGTGGTGGGCGCGCACCGACATCGACACCCGCAGCACCTTCCTCGACGCTGCGCCCACCCTTGTCGGCAACCTCGAGGGTGTGCCGTTCAGCCTGCGCGACTACGCCAACCGCCACGCGCTCGAGGCCGCGACCGCCCACCTCCACGCGCAGGCCGAGTCCTCTGGCAGCCGAAGCAGGCTCATCGAGGCGAGCGGCACGAGTCACATGCTCGAGCAGATCAGCGACGCGCTCGTGGCGGAGCCAGGGCAGCCGGCCAGGTACCTGCTGAGCCTCGACACCTCGGGGGCTGGCACGGCATCCATTGTGATCGGCAGCATCGAATCGGCCGACTACGTCAGCTACCTCGTGCCCGGCATGTTCTACACGGTCGACGGCCAGATGGTTCCGTGGGTCGCCGCCGCCCAGTCGCTCTACGACTCGCAGACCGCGTGGATCGACCGCTTGAGCGCCATCGATCCCGCGCTCACCGATGCGACGGTGGCGACGGTCGCGTGGCTCGGCTACGAGACTCCCAGCATGGTGAACTTCACCTCCCTCGACCTCGCCTACGGCGGACGCGACGCGATCGCCTCGACGGTCAACGGAATCCGCGAGCTGCGGGCAGGCGACCAGCCGTTCCTCTCGCTCGTCGCGCACTCCTACGGCTCGACCGCCACGATGATGGCGCTCACCGACTACGGCATCGAGGTCGACGCCCTCGCCCTCATCGGATCCCCGGGCACGGCGGCCTCAACCGCAGCAGACCTGCACGTGGTCGGCAACAACGTGTTCGTCGGCGAGGCCGCGTGGGACCAGATCGAAGACACCTCGTTCTTCGGCACCGACCCGGGGTCTGAGGCGTTCGGGGCGCACGCGTTCAGCGTCGACGGCGGCACCGACCCGCTCACGGGCGAGCAGCTCGGCGCCTCGACGGGCCACAACGCCTACCTCGACGCCGGCTCCGAGTCGATGCGCAACCTCGCGCTCATCAGCCTTGGTCGTGGATACCTCGTGACGACCGACTCGTCGGTCGCCCCCGTGCCGCGCGGCTTCGGTAGCGCGCGCTGAGCGGCGCACGGTGTGCATGGCGCGCGCTGAGCGGGGCGCGCTGAGCCCGGCGCGCTGGCCCCGAGTAATCTGCGCCCCGGAGCCACCCCGGTAGAATCGCTGGGTATCCCCGCACTACCGGCTGGAGTCCCGTTGTCTGAAATCACCCCCGACGTGGTCGCGCATCTCGCGAACCTCGCCCGGATCGCCCTCACCCCGGCAGAGATCGAGAAGCTCACGGGCGAGCTCGGCGCGATCGTCGACTCCGTGGCCAAGGTGAGCGAGGTGGCGACGCCCGATGTTCCGGCGACGAGCCACCCGATCCCGATGTCGAACGTGTTCCGCGACGATGTGCCAGGGGTCACGCTCACGACCGAGCAGGCGCTCGCCGGGGCTCCAGAGCACGACGGCTCCCGCTTCAAGGTGAGCGCGATCCTGGGGGAGGAGCAGTAATGATCGACCTGACGCGAATCTCTGCCGCCGACCTCTCCACGCTCCTCGCCTCACGCGAGGTCTCGTCTGTCGAGGCAACGCAGGCGCACCTCGACCGCATCGCCGCGGTCGACGGCGACGTGCACGCCTTCCTCTACGTCTCCGATGCCGCTCTCGACACGGCAGAGGGCATCGACGTCCGCCGCGCCGCGGGGGAGCCCCTCGGCGAGCTCGCCGGCGTTCCCGTGGCGATCAAAGACGTGCTCTGCACCATCGACATGCCGTCGACAGCCGGGTCGCGCATCCTCGAGGGCTGGACGCCGCCGTACGACGCGCACGTCGTCACGCGTCTTCGCGAGGCTGGCCTCATTCCCCTCGGCAAGACCAACATGGACGAGTTCGCCATGGGCTCGTCGACCGAGTTCAGCGCCTACGGGCCAACCCACAACCCGTGGGACCTCGAGCGCATCCCCGGTGGCTCTGGCGGTGGCTCCGCTGCCGCGGTCGCCGCGTTCGAGACCCCGCTGGCCCTCGGCTCCGACACCGGTGGCTCTATTCGCCAGCCCGCAGCAGTGACCGGCTCGGTGGGCGTCAAGCCGACCTACGGCGGCGTCTCCCGCTACGGCGCGATCGCCCTTGCGTCGTCGCTCGACCAGGTCGGCCCCGTCACGCGCACCGTGCTCGACGCCGGCCTCCTGCACGACGTCATCGGCGGCTACGACAAGCGCGACTCGACCAGCCTGAAAGACGCATGGCCGTCCTTTGCCGCCGCCGCCCGTGAGGGTGCCGCGGCCGAGAGCCTGAAGGGGCTTCGCGTCGGTGTCGTCAAGGAACTGGATGCCCCGGGCTTCCAGCCCGGCGTCTCGCAGCGCTTCCACGAGGCGCTCGAGCTGCTCGCTGCCAACGGCGCGGAGATCGTCGAGGTCAGCGCACCCAACTTCGAGTACGCCGTCGCGGCGTACTACGTGATCCTCCCCGCCGAGGCCTCGAGCAACCTCGCCAAGTTCGACTCCGTGCGCTTCGGCCTGCGCTCGAAGACCGCGGGAACGGTCGAGGATGTCATGGCCGCGACCCGCGAGGCCGGCTTCGGCGACGAGGTCAAGCGCCGCATCATCCTCGGCACCTACGCGCTGAGCGCCGGCTACTACGACGCCTACTACGGCAGCGCGCAGAAGGTGCGCACGCTGATCCAGCGTGACTTCGCCTCGGCGTTCGAGAAGGCCGATGTGCTCGTGTCGCCCGCTGCGCCGACGACCGCGTTCCGCATCGGCGAGAAGGTCAACGACCCGCTGGCCATGTACCTCAACGACGTGACGACGATCCCGGCGAACCTCGCCGGCATCCCGGGCATGGGCCTGCCGATGGGGCTCGCCCCAGAGGACGGCCTGCCGACCGGCTTCCAGATCATGGCGCCGGCCCACGAAGACGCCCGTCTCTACCGCGTCGGTGCAACCCTCGAGCGCCTGCTCGAGCAGAAGTGGGGCCACACCCTCATCAGCCAGGCGCCCGACCTCTCGGCGACAGAGATGTTCACCGCGGGCAGCGGAGCCGTCTAGCTCTGCGCCTGTTCGGTCGTCACGACGAGCTTGCCGACGGCCTCGCCCGACTCCATCACGGCGTGCGCCTGAAGGATCTCGTCGAAGCCGAACACGCGATGGATTGGCACGACCGCGCGACCGGCGACAACCGCGTCGAGGAACGCCTGCAGCACCGCAGGCGGCAGGTCGCTCGCGTCCCCGTGGTACCCGGCGAGGCGCACCCCGCGCGGCAGGTCGTCGTTCGGGTAGAAGTCGGGCAGCGTCCACTGGTTCGAGAGCATGCCGGTGAAGCAGACCACGCCGTGGTAGCGAGTGGATCGCAGCGTGTCTGGCAGGGTCGGCGCACCGACCAGCTCGAGGGCGACATCCACGCCGTCTGGCAGGATCGCGCGCACCTGCGCCTCGACGCTGCCATCGTCGATCAACACGTGGTCGACGCCGATCGCGCGCATGGCCTCCGCCTTGGCCGGGTTGCGCGTGGTCGAGAGCACGGTCATGCCCTGCAGCTTCGCGAGCACCGTCGTTGTCATGCCGACCGATGACGTGCCACCGCGGATGAGGATCGACTGTCCGGGCTGCGCGTCGAGTCCGACGGTCAAAGAGCCGTGGGCGGTCTGCAGCATCTCGGGCACCGCTCCGAGGGTCGCCCAGTCGAGCCCGCTCGAGAACGGCACGACCTGGCTGGCCGGCACGAGCGTGTACTCGGCGTAGCCGCCGTCGATCTGGCGCCCCATGCCGCCCATCATCGCGACGACCTGCTGGCCGACGGCGAACTCGCCGCCCGGGGCATCCGCGACGACGCCGGCCGCCTCGATGCCGGGCACCCGCGGAAAGGTCACGCCGACAGCGAGGCCCATGCGGGTGTGCAGCTCTGAGCGGTTCAGGCCGAACGCCTTCACGCGGATGAGCACCTGGCCTGGCTTGGCCGTGGGGGTCGCGACCTCGCGGGCCACCAGCGCCCCCGGCCGCTCGACGGTTCCCGGTGCGTCGAGCACGATCGCCCGCATCGTCTGCCTGGGGGTGGGCACCGGCCCCAGAGTCACTTCCGGCCCCGCGGTCACTTGCGAACCCGCGGTCGCCTCCGAACCCGCCGTCACTTCCGGCCCCGCAGCGTCGCGAGGGTCGTGCCGAGCTGCTCGAGCTGGGCCGGCGAGGCGTCGAAGCGCAGCTCGAGCTCGCTCTCGAAGGTGCGGGTGGCTGCCGCGTAGGCGTCGTGGCCATCCGCGGTGAGCTCGATGAAGGATGACCGCCCATCGGCCGGGTTGGCGCGCCGTTCGCAGTGGCCAGCCGCCTCGATGCGGTCGACGAGCTTGCTCGCACCTCCCATGGTGATGACCATGTCCTCGGCAATATCGATCAGGCGGGCCTCGTCGGTCTGCGAGAGGAATCGCATGACCTGGAACCGCGCGAGCGTCAGGTCGTTCTCGTCTCGCAGGCGAGCATCCACCGCGTTCCACAGCTCGATCTGGAACCGCACGAGGTCGTCGAATATGGGGGAGAGGTCGGGCATGGGTGTCCTTCCAAATAGTTACCGTGGAAAGTAACGTAGCACATGCTTTCTATGGAAACTACTCGGCTTGACGTTCCCGAAAGGCCAGTTGGTTCATCCGGTTGCCGCAGCGCACGCTGCAGAAGCGCTTCGAGCCGTTGCGCGAGAGGTCGAGCACGAGGCCCTCGCAGTCGTCGGCCTCGCACTCCCGCATGCGCTCCGTCTCGCCAGAGCGGATGACGTCGGCGAAGGCGATCGCGAACTCGACGCGGATGCGCTCGGCGAGCGGCGCATCCGGCTCTGTCGCGTGCAGGTGCCAGTCGTAGTGGTCGTGCTTGACGAGATAGGGGAGGGCACCGGCGTCGCGCAGCATCGCGTTGACCTCGCGCACCTGGTCGGGGGCAGGCATTGTCCAGACCCGCTTGATCAGGTCGCGCGCCGCCCGCACTTCTGCCAGCTCGCGCTCGTCGCGATCGAACCGACCGGTGTAGGTGAACGACTCGCAAAGGGCGCGCAGCGACGGGATGTCGAGCTCGTCAACGCCGCTGCGAGTCACCGCGGGATGCGTGTCGACCAGGGCGACGGCAAACCGCAGGGTCTCCTCGCTGTCAGGGGCAAAACGCAATTTGACTCCTTATTTCATCGAGTCGTAGTGTCAGGGGTATAGGCCACGATAGGTCATGACAAGGGGGATACTCGTGAAGCAGCACTCGACGACAGCAGGGCTCATCGTCGCGGTCGTCGCGGCTTTCACGTTCGGAACCTCCGGCGCCCTGGTCAAGCCGCTTCTCGAGGCGGGCTGGAGCCCGGCCGCTGCGGTCACCGCCCGCGCCCTCATCGGCGGTATCGTGCTGCTTCCCGTCGCGCTCTGGATGGTGCGCGGCCGCTGGCAGGCGGTCCGCCGCGCCACGTGGCGCATCCTCGTCATGGCGACGATCGGTGTGGCTGGCACGCAGCTGGCCTACTTCGCGTCGGTTCAGCGTATTCCCGTCAACACCGCCATCCTCATCGAGTACATGGCGCCGCTGCTGCTCGTCGCCGTCGTCTGGGCCACCACCCGACGGATGCCGAAGGTCGTCGTTCTCGTCGGCTCGGCCATCGCGCTCGGCGGCCTCGTTCTCGTCGTCTCGCCCGGCGGAGCCGGCAGCTTCGACCCCCTCGGCCTCGGCTTCGCGGCCATCGCCATGGTGGGCTGCGCGATCTACTACGTGCTCGCGGCCAAGCCGAGCGACGGGCTGCCGCCCGTGGCGCTCGCCGCCTTCGGCCTGCTCGGGGGTGGCGTCTCGCTCGGGGCCGTCGGCCTCCTCGGTATCGTTCCGTTCACGGCGACGACGCGGGATGTCGAGATGCTCGGAGCACCGCAGCCGTTCTGGGTGCCCCTCGTGATCGTCGGCGTTGTTGCGACGGCGATCGCCTACGCCGCGAGCATCACCGCATCCGAGATGCTCGGGTCGCGGCTCGCATCCTTCGCCGGCTTGCTCGAGGTCGTTGCCGCGGCCCTCTACGCGTTCCTGCTTCTCGGTGAGGGGCTCACGCTTCCGCAGTTGCTCGGGGGTGTGCTGATCCTCGCTGGTATCGCGTTCGTGCGATCGGAGCGGGTCGAGGCTGAGCAGGCTATAGCCGCCACGGAGTTCGCGGAAGCTTCGACATAGACCCTTTCGTCTTCCCTCTAACGGGGGGTATGGTCGATGGCACTGTGTCGGCGACCGACGCCGGCCCTCACGAAGGGTAACCACGTGCTGATCAAAAGAAGAGGCCGCATTCTGGCCGCAACATCCCTCTCTGCGGCCCTTGTGGTCGCCGGCGTCGCGGCACCCGCGGTCGCCGGGAACGGACATGGCTCCAACGCCACGTCGAGCTCTGCATCGCTGCGCACGGCCGTCAAGGCCAGCAGCATCATCACTCACCTCACAGCGCTGCAGGCCGCGGCCGACGCGAACGGCGGCACCCGTGCCGCGGGCACCCCTGGCCACGTCGCCTCGGCGGAGTACATCGAGCAGAAGCTGCAGAAGGCCGGATACACGACCACGCGGCAGCCGTTCAGCTACACGAAGGTCATCGTCGACCTCGCGGCGCTGACGCAGACGGCTCCGACTGTCGTCGACTACACCTACCCCGACGAGTTCTATCCCATGGACTACACGGCCTCTGGCGACGTGACCGCTGCCATCGCGCCGGTCGACGTCAACCTCCTCGGCGACAGGGCATCCACGAGCGGCTGTGAGCCGGAGGACTTCGCCGGCTTCGTGGCTGGATCCGTCGCGCTTATTCAGCGCGGATCGTGCAACTTCGCGGTGAAGGCCGCGAACGCGGAGGCTGCCGGAGCCGCGGCGGTCATCGTGTTCAACCAGGGCAACGACGTGCCAGGCGACGACCGCTTCGGTGTCGTGCAGGGAACGCTCGGTGAGCCGGGCATCCTGATTCCTGTCGTTGGCACGACCTTCGCCATCGGTGAGAGCCTGGCGACGACCGTCGGCTCGACCGTGCGCGTTGCGCTCGCGACGCATGACGAGACCATCGACACGTTCAATGTGCTGGCCGACACCAAGAAGGGCAACCCCGACGAGCTCGTCGTTGTCGGCGGTCACCTCGACAGCGTGCTCGAGGGGCCGGGCATCAACGACAACGGCAGCGGTACTGCCTCGATCCTCGAGACTGCGATCCAGTTCTCGAAGCTCAAGGTCAAGCCGACGAACAAGGTGCGCTTCGCTTTCTGGAGCGGCGAGGAGGACGGCCTGCAGGGCTCGAACTACTACGTCTCGCAGCTGACCGAGGCGCAGATCGCGTCGCACGCGCTCAACCTGAACTTCGACATGGTGGCGTCGCCGAACCCGGTGCGCTTCGTGTACGACGGTGACGGGGATGCGCTCGGCACGGCGGGCCCGGAGGGCTCGGAGGCGATCGAGGACATCTTCCTCACCTACTTCGCCTCGCAGGGCCTGGCGACGGCTCCCACCGACTTCGATGGACGCAGCGACTACTTCGCCTTCATCGAGGCTGGCATTCCGGCCGGTGGCCTGTTCACGGGTGCAGAGGGCATCAAGACGCCGGAGGAGGCCGCCATCTTCGGTGGCACCGCTGGTGAGGCCTATGACCCGTGCTACCACGCGGCGTGCGACACGATCGCCAACATCGACGCGGTCGTGCTGGAGCAGATGGCGGATGCTATTGCTCACGCCACCTTCACCGCGGCAGACGCGAAGGCGCCGGGTCACGGTCACGGGCATGGGCACGGCGGCAACGGACACAACGGCTGGGGCAACGGCCACAGCGGTCACGGTCCTGGGCACCACGGCCACCCGAACAAGAGGTAGCTCGGCTGCCTGAACACCAGGCGGCCTAGTCGTCGCCACTCCTCGAGGAGCGCGGGCTGCGGCTCGCGCTCCTCGTCGCGTTCTGGTCACGTGACTGTCGCGAGCTCCCTCTCCCGCACCTCCCTCTCCCGCACCTCCCTCTCCCGTTCCTCGTTCTCTCGAGCCCGCTCGAGCGTTTGCCTCAGGACGCGCTCGCGCGCCAGCGGGCTCTTCGATGGCATCGGCCTCGGCCGCCGCGACGCCTCTACATCGGCGGGAGGAACGAGCCAGAACTCCGACCCGAGCTGCTCGATGCTCCACCCGTTGTTGTGGAGCAGGAGATGGTGGTGGCGACAGAGCAGGATTCCGTTGCTCACATCCGTCGCCCCGCCGTCGCGGGCCCAGTGGCGGGCGTGGTGCGCCTCCGTCCACGAGGGAGGGCGCTCGCACCCGGGCCAGCGGCATCCACCGTCTCTGATTGCCAGTGCAACCCGCTGGTGGCGAGAGAACAGCCGCTGCTCTCGGCCAAGGTCGAGCGGCCGGCCAGTGGAGTCGACGGTGACCTGCTGCAGCGCCCCGCCGCAGGAGAGCCGCTCGATCGTCTCGATCGACACGGGGGAGGGCTGCCCCTCGACCCAGCCGCGGCCAGTGCGGGCGCCCAGCGCGGATGCCGTGACGATGACGCGCACCACCGGGGCTCCGGTCGACAGAAGCCGCGAGGAGTCGTTGGCTGCCCCCTGTCGCAGCAGCTCAAGGAAGACGTCGGACGCGAGCTGCTCTGTCGTGCGCGCGTCGGCGAGCACGGCATCGCTGATCGACGCATCGTCGGAGTTGACGAACCTCGGGCCGCCCCGGCGGGGAGACGTGGCACGATCGAGCAGCTCGGAGCAGACGGCGGCGGACTCGGGGTCGAGCAGCCAGGTGAGTCGCGACATGCCGTCGGGCAGTCGGGTGATGCGCAGCGACCGTTGCCGCCGCTGGGCCCGCTCTCGATCGGCGATTCCGGCCTCGTCTAGCGCGTCACGCTCCTCGCGCGCGCGCCGGTACAGCTGGTCGGCATCGACGCCGAGCGAGCCGCCGGGGGAGCCGCCGAGCGAGCCGCCAGAGAAGCCGCCGAGCGAGCAGAGCCTCGACGCGGCGCTCTCGAGCTCTGCCGCTGACACTGCCGCCGACGGCTCGCCGAGACCCGCGCGGATGGCGTCTGCACCCGCCGCCGAGATACCCGCGGAGACGAGCGCAGCCGACACCGGCCGCAGCCACGGCTGGGTTGGGGTGGGTAGGGCGCCATCCACGACGATCGACCCCACGCGAACCGCGTGCGACGCCTCGTGCTTCGTCGAACCGGTGGCGACGCGCACCAGCTCCTCTGGTGTGCGGAACCCGGATCGCTGCGCAAGCCCAGAATGACCGAGCGATCGCGAAGAACGACGCGCAACCTCCCCGGCCAGGAGTGCGGCGTGCGTAGACGCGAGCCGCTGCAGGGTCGCGGCGACGGCCACCTGCCGCATGAGGGTGTCGTCGCCGAGGGCACCGATGATGTCGATAGACAGAGGCACAGCCTCGAGCGCCTGCACCGCTGCGGCGGTGAGCGATTCGAGTGTCGCGGTCATGCATCCATTTTCCCATTGTCGAACGTATGTTCGATAGTCCGAATGCCACTCTCGGGAGCGGCCTGTGGAGGAGGGGAGCTGTGGAGGAGAGGAGCCGCGGGGAGAGGGAGAGAGAGAGAGAGAGAGAGAGAGAGAGAGAGGAGCCGCGAGAGGAACTACCGGCAGAGGACAAGAGCCGTGGCACGCACAGCACCCCGCGAATCCACCCCAACAACCCCCCGATAGAATCGAGACCATGGCCAAGGCAGAACTCATGGATTACGACAAGGCCCTCGAACTCTTTGAGCCTGTGCTCGGTTTC
This sequence comes from Conyzicola sp., assembly GCF_057073975.1. Taxonomy (NCBI): domain Bacteria; kingdom Bacillati; phylum Actinomycetota; class Actinomycetes; order Micrococcales; family Microbacteriaceae; genus Conyzicola; species Conyzicola sp. Next base: position 30,782 of record NZ_JBXMIS010000117.1, read on the forward strand.
GAGGTGCACGTCGAGCTCAACACCCAGACCAAGATGTTCAGCGACGCGCCCAACCCCGCTGCGCTCGGCAATGTGCACGCCGAGCCCAACACCTACATCACTCCGGTCGACCTCGGCCTGCCTGGCAGCCTGCCCGTCGTCAACGAGAAGGCCGTGCGCTACAGCATCAGCCTTGGCCTCGCCCTCGGCTGCAGCATCGCGCCGACGAGCCGCTTCGCGCGCAAGAACTACTTCTACCCCGACCTCGCCAAGAACTACCAGATCAGCCAGTACGACGAGCCGATCGCCTTCGACGGCCAGGTCGAGATCGAGCTGGCGAGCGGCAAGGTCGTCACCATCGAGATCGAGCGCGCCCACATGGAGGAGGACGCCGGCAAGCTCACCCACGTCGGCGGTTCCACCGGCCGCATCCAGGGGGCAGAGTACTCGCTCGTCGACTACAACCGCGCTGGCGTGCCCCTCGTCGAGATCGTCACGAAGATGATCCCCGGCACGGAGCACGACGCGCCGGAGGTCGGCAAGGCCTATGTGAGCGCCATCCGCGACATCGTCGTTGCCCTCGGCATCAGCGAGGCCAAGATGGAGCGCGGCAACCTCCGCTGCGACGCCAACATCTCGCTGAGCCCCCGCGGCAGCGGCAAGCTCGGCACCCGCACCGAGACCAAGAACGTCAACTCGCTGCGCAGCGTCGAGCGCGCCATCCGCTACGAGATCCAGCGCCAAGCCGCCATTCTCGCCAAGGGCGGCACCATCATCCAGGAGACCCGCCACTGGCACGAAGACACGGGCCAGACTAGCGCGGGCCGCCCCAAGAGCGACGCGGATGACTACCGCTACTTCCCAGAGCCAGACCTCCTTCCCGTCGAGCCAAGCCTCGAACTCATCGAGGAGCTGCGAGCCCAACTGCCCGAAGCGCCATCCATTCGCCGCAAGCGTCTCAAAGAGTCGTGGGGCTTCACCGACCTCGAGTTCCAAGATGTGCTGAACTCCGGCCTGCTCGTCGAGGTGGAGGAGACGGTGGCCGCCGGCGCCGCCCCCGCCCAGGCCCGCAAGTGGTGGACCGGCGAGATCGCCCGCCTCGCCAATGCCGCAGGCGTAGACGCGAGCACACTGGTAGCCCCGATCCACGTCAGCGAGCTCGTCGCCCTGGTCGAGAGCGGTGAGCTCACCGACCGCCTCGCGCGCCAGGTGCTCGAGGGCGTCGTCGCCGGCGAGGGAAGCCCGACCGAGGTTGTCGAAAGCAGGGGCCTGAAGGTCGTCTCCGACGACGGAGCCCTCATCGCCGCCATCGACGAAGCGCTCGCCGCCCAGCCCGACGTGCTCGAGAAGATCCGCGACGGCAAGGTGCAGGCCGCCGGCGCCGTCATCGGTGCCGTCATGAAGGCCATGAAGGGCACGGCCGACGCGGCCCGCGTGCGCGAGCTCGTGCTTGAGCGCGCCAACGCCTAGGTCATCCTCGCGACTGACTCGCCCCCGCGAGCATGCACATACGGTGGATGGATGGACACCCAGCCGCTGACCCTGCCCGTCGCGCCGGTACGCACGAGGGTGCCACTCGTCGTCGCAACCGCAAGTTACGTCGCCCTCATCGGCTGGATCACCCTGAGCACCGCCGACGACGGCAGCGCCGTGCGCGCGTCGTCAACGTGGATCATTCGCATGCTCGAGCGCCTTCCCATCGGCGTCAGCGGCGAGCAGTGGGAGTTCGCCCTCAACATCGTCATGTTCATGCCGCTCGGGCTGCTGCTCGTGCTCACCTTCGGCGCCCGTTTCTTCTGGGTCGCGGCCCTCGGCGGCATCGCCCTCAGCCTCTCGCTCGAGGGGCTGCAGCAGTTCATCCCGTCTCGCGTGCCCGACGCCCGCGACCTCCTCGCCAACGGACTCGGCGGCATCATCGGCATGTTCTTCGGGCTGGCGCTGCTGGCGATGGCAGGCAACCGCGGGCGCTAGAAAGCTGGTCGATCGGCCAGATATCGGCGTTGCTTGACGGGCGCTCTGAGCTTGTTACCGCCGGTGTCTCGCTTGACGTGCGAAAGACTAAGGCGTCGGCTCCAAGTCCACCGCTGGCGGGCCCTCGGGAACGACAGGCAGCCCCCGACTGAGAATCGCGTCGAGCACGCGGTACGCTTTCGCCTCGAGCACCTCACCCGGGAAGAAGCTTTCGAAGAGCTCGTCGGCAGCCTCGACCGAGTCGACGCCGCAGATGGCCATGAGGTCGGCAATATCGTCAGTGTCGCGCCCGGCTCGACTTGCGCGGAGCTTCATGGCGAGCAAGGTCGGGGCGGATGCGACCCAGACCGAGACGGAACCGTCGTCGTAGAGCGACTCCCACTCGGCATCCCTAGCGATAGGGATGAAGCCGGCGGCGCTGGTGTTCAGCCAGTCCGACGGCCAGTCGCGTCGCAAGGCGATCCGTTGCGCTACAGCAAGGGTTGGGTCGGCGGGTTGGATGCGAGCGTCGATGTCGACCGTTGTTCGACGCTCGAAGTAGCGCAGCGAGAGGGCCGCGCCGCCGACAATGCGAATGCCAGAGGGTTGCCCGCTCGCAGAGAGTTCGGCCACCAGCTCGCGGAGAGCGTCGATCAGGTCGTCACGGGTCAGTGCAACCATCAGACGCTCTCTAGAGTCTCTCGGTCGATCAGCACTCCACGGGCGAGGAACGCTGGAGGAACGTTCTCACGCGGCACCGACACCACATAGCGACCCGACCCGAACGTCCATGCCTTGCCGAGCCGGTGGGCGGGGGATGCGGCCCAGTCGGGGAGCGGAAGCTGCTCTTCGGTGAGGCGATGGTCGATGAGGGCCGCGAGGGCGGCATCCCATCGCTTGCTGCCCGTGGAGACTGGCTCGCTGATGGTGAGGGCGAAGCGGGTGGCACCGTGCTCTGCCGCGAGGTCGTCGTTGAGCTGGATGAAGTGGCGCACCGCGGTCGCCTCTTCGCCGGCCGCGAGGGCCGTTGCGATCTGCTGCGAGACCGTGGATACATCGGCGCGACGAGTGGGGATAGCGATGAGACTCGAGCCGGTCGATTTGAGAATGCGCTCGACGGTCGCCCAGCTCGGGGCACGCTCGCCACTCTCGATCTGCGACAGGGCAGACTGCGCGACGCCCGACCTCGTACTGAGCGCCTTCTGCGTCAAGCGCGCGCGAAGGCGGGCGCCACGAAGAAGAACTGTCGCTGTCATAAGACCATATTATTACTAGTTCGCTAATTTTGGATAGTAGATGAGCGCACGAGATAGCCGGATCCATCCCGTGCTGCCGAGTGGCGTCGAAGCGCGTCACGGCTGCGGCGGTACAGCTGGAGGCACGGCTGGCGGTTCGACCCCGACATGACGAACGATGACCCTGTGCGACCTTCGGTGACGCCGCGGATGGCAACCGGGAGCCAAGCCCCGTACCGTCGCACCATGACCATCGCCGACACCGCCCCATCCATCGCCGCCGACCGCGCCGCACGCCTCACCGCTGCCGGCTCCGCGTGGGGCGAGCGCATCGCCGCCGACACCTCGTCTGCCCAGCTCACCTACCGCGTCAACGGCTCTGGTGAGGGCTCGGTCGCGAGCCAGATCACCGCGGGCAAGCACAGCTTCCTCGTGGATGAGCCTGCCGCCCTCGCCGGCGACGACCTCGCTGCCAGCCCGGTCGAGTTCGCGCTCGGTGCGCTCGTGTCGTGCCAGATCGTGGTCTACCGCCTCTACGCGCAGGCCCTCGGAATCCAGGTCGACGACATCTCCATCGCCTCAGAAGGCGATCTGGATGCCCGCCGCCTGTTCGGCATCGACGAGTCGGTGCGCGCCGGGTTCAGCGCCGTGCGCCTCGCCGTCACCCTCACCGGCCCAGAGACAGAGGAGCGCTACGACGAGCTGCGCGCCGCCGTCGACGCGCACTGCCCCGTGCTCGACCTCTTCGCCAACGAGACGCCGATCACCGTGACGGTCGCCAAGGGCTGAGCCAATCGTCGGGGCGACGGTCGTAGGCTCGACTCATGCTCGCTGCCTTCTCTGTCGCCCCATCCGTCGCCGGTGCTGACGGCTCCGTGCACGAGGCGGTCGCTGCGGCCGTCAAGGTCGTGCGCGACTCCGGCCTGCCCAACCACACCGACTCGATGTTCACCACCATCGAGGGCGAGTGGGACGAGGTCTTCGCCGTCATCAAAGCGGCAACGGATGCGGTGGCTCAGTTCAGCCCGCGCGTCTCCCTCGTCATCAAGGCCGACATTCGCCCCGGCTACACCGGACAGCTCACCGCCAAGGTCGAGCGCATCGAAGAAGCCCTGCGCGGGGAGTAGCTCCTAGGCGTCGTGGCTGTGGGTCTCAACGCTGTGGTCCTCGACGTCGGGCTCAGCCCGCAGCTCGTCGGCCAGCTCCTCCTCTGGTCGTGGCGCGATCGTCTGGTCTTCTTCAAGCTCCGGGATGCTCGGCTCGTCGGGCTCTGGCACGTGATGCTCGTGGGCGGTGGACATGGCGAATCCTTCGGTCGGTGGCGATTCCAGCCTATTCGGCACCAGCCGTCCACCGGCCAGAGCCTCCCGCTCGCGACGCTCGCTCACGTGAGCGTGAACAACTTCAAATCCGTGGTCTGCAGTGACATGCTCCCGACGGTCGACGAGGCGGCGCTCTCGCCCGTGCTCGCGATCGGCGGCGCGGTCGCAGCGGTACTCGTGATCGCCTTCACCCGCGGACGCCTCGACCACCGCGGCACGCAGGTCTCGGATGTCGAGTTGGGCAAGCCGCAGCTCGTCGGAGCTGCCAGCTGACTGGATGCTCTACTCGAGCCGGTGTGCGCGTCGCCTTTCGGGGCAGCGCGCTTTCTGGCACCAGCGAGGTTGTAACGGGCAACTTCCTGGTCAAGCTCGTTGCTTGGAATACTTGCGATCCCTAAGCGACCGGTGTATCACGGGGTCACATTCGTCTGTCTCCGTATCTGCCTCGGATGTGGGCGGAAAAGTAGCTTCCAATGCTGCCGGCATTCATGAGCGACTCGTAGACGTCACTGGGAACGTTGAAGTACTCGTAGACCGAGCCATCGTGGAATCCCACCTCCAGCCGAGCGCTGAGCTCGTCGTAACCGACTGTGGCTAGGTTTGAACTTGATACCGGTTGCCGGTTCATTGATTCTCCTGTATCTGTTTCGCGATTGATTTGATGGTTTTCTTGCCGCAAGTACGGATGCCCTTTGCGTAACGGCGGGTGCAACCTACTGGCTGTCGCGCCAACGCTTGATGGCTCCCGTTAGCTTGAGTTCCTTCGGGTCTCGAGACCAGCTAGATATGTCGGGATCGTTGCCTTGAGGCCAGGGCGAGGGCGCCTTCAATGACACTCGGCTGGGTAGCGGAAGAGCTTCACCCACTATGAGGGCTTCTCCGGTGCGCAAGCCCGGCAAGATCGCTGTCAGGCCTGAAATTCCGTCCGGGAGTGATGAGGCAATCGTGGCTTGATCGGCATCGTTATTCAGCCTGAGAGCGATGTAGGTCCCAACCTGCGAGAGTGCTGTCCGAGGTAGTTCCGACGGTCGCTGACTGACCAGCATCATCCCTACGCCGTATTTGCGTCCCTCTCGGGCGATCTTCTCCAAGTACTGTTTGGCTAGGCGGTTTGACGACCCGTCGCCAAAGTATCGATGAGCCTCTTCCACCACGATGAGAATCGGGGAGTTCTTGCCGACACCGTCGGCTTCGCCGTGCCAAGCCAATTCGAAAAGCAATCGAAGTATTGTGCCAACCGCCAGTGTCGCGGCGGTCGATGAGACACCGCTGACGTCGAGCAGCGTCACCCGGTCGGACAAACCGAGAAGATTCTCGGCGACGTCACGCATCGGATCCGCTTTTGCGGCTGCGACGAGATCCCCACTCCCGAGAAACTTGAGCTTTGGGTTTGCTAGCGACTTGCGAAGCTGCTCTGGAGCCGTGCCGTATTTCAGCGTCTCCAAGCCCTTGTATGGAGCGGAGTTGACCGGAGAGTGGGGAAGGTAGTTAGACGGAGCGAGACCCGCGGCGGAGCCCGTGGATACAATCGCCGGGATCTTCTTGTCGCTGTCGCTGTACGTGATGCGGTTGGCCGTGTCGAATCTGAACCACACCTCCTGGAGATCGAAAGGGATAGGGGAGTCTGAGGTGATCTCTTCCTCCGAGATTGCCAACCAAGCCGCACTCTTCGCAAACCGTCGTCGTGCTTCAGTCACCATTTCGGCGAATCGATCACGCGCCGCATTCAACGGCGGCGTCTGAGTGAACGCGTCCAAGATGTCGGCTGCCGGAAGGATCCAGTACGGCACGAGTGTGTCGACCGCCGCTGCCAGATCATATATTGCGGCAGACCCCGCCAACGCTGCTGAGTACTCGCCATGACTGTCGATTACAACGACGTTTGCGGACGACCAAGGCCCCTTCACTAGTGACTGAAGGAGACCTGAAACGGCGCTGCTTTTCCCTGACCCTGTTGACCCAACAACTGCCGAGTGCCGCATGACAAGTTTTTCCAAGTCCAGTGACACGCGAACGCCTTGGTTGGCCGTGAGTCGACCCACCTCTATGTGCGCCGAACCCGCGATGGGGTATACAGAATCAAGCTCGTGGCTAGAGATGAAGTGAACTGGGTCATCAATACCAGGATGGTTGCTCACCCCTCGCTGGAATATCCCGAGCGCGTCTATCTCTCCAACCAGCTGAACCTCGATCAGCCTGGTGTTCCCATCAACCTGCTCAGCAGTGTCCTCGGCAACTCCAAGCGACTGTGACAAGGAGAGTCGAGTAACGATTCCCAGCAGCCGGGTCGTGCCCTGCGGAAATAGCACCATGGTTCCGACCTGGCCAACAGTGTGGAGCTGACCCTGCCATATTGGTGAGACACCGGCAAGGTCGTCTTCAAGGCGAACGGCGGCGATGGCCCCACTGACGGCTTGAACACGACCAATAAGTGTCGGCGCGCTACGGCTCATGGTGTGACCTCGCGCGCGTCCTTCTCGTTGTCCACGGAGGCGGACAAGAAAGTAGCGAGCTTCGAAAAATCGCCCAATTCAAAACCGTTGGTTGATGTCCAGAGGCCCGGAGCTTCGGCTGCGGGAGCGACCCAGCTCTGTCTGGCTCCGCCCGAGATCACGGCAGTTGGGCTAGTAGCGATCACGTTCTTTCGTTGGAGTGCGACCTCTTCCAGCGACTGCGGAATCTCTCCATACATTGGGAACACGAACTCGGAACGCGGTCGTGCCCGTATCGCGTCAAAGATAACTTCGTTGACATGTTGGTCACCGAAGCTATAACCGGAGACGACAAGAATGGTTTCTGGCTCCAAGAGGGATCGTCGAAGCCGGTCATGGAGGATCACGTATGGGGCGCGCCGTGAATCGTCATACTTACTTTCCGACGGGTGGATTGCTGCGATTTCGTCGGGGGCCACCACCCGGCCAAGGCGACGGATACCACCACGTTCGTCCCGAGCCCATGAGATTGACCCGTGAAGTTTCCAGACCCTTGTGAAATAACTTGGCATAGCTACCGTGCCGCTGACGCCGATCGCGTCAACCAAATCGGCCCTAAACCCAGCGTTGTACACGCCCAGGAAGCCGTCGAAATAGGCCACAAGCTCGTCCTCAAGCGCGTCCTCAAGCAACAGGTCATAGTTCAAAGTGAAGATCTCGACCGGACGCGTGTATTCACTGGCTCCGACCCAAAGGGCAAACGAGTTAAACGAAGTGCCAGTGGGCTCGATGCCCGTGAAGATTTGCATTATTTCAGTGCAGAGTTTTCGGTCTGCAGCCTGCAACTCTGCTCGCGTCATGCCATCGAACGAATCTCCGTCGCGAAGAATGGCATCTACGCGGCGGAGCCAGGTGAGCCCTTCCTCCACCGTGCGATCCTTCAGGATCGTGGTCAGCGTCGTTTCCCCCAAGTCAGATTCGCGCTCTAAGATCGCAGCTTTGAGGCCAGCGATATCGGGCAATCCGGAGGGCTTGCTTGCGCCTGCTCCCAGCAAGAAAGTGACATGACGCTGTCTGCTACCGAGCTTTTTGGCGAGCAAAGTCGAAAAGTCGATTGGGTCCACGAGTAAATCCTCAGATTCAGGGAAGGTGAAGAATTCCCGGCTATCAGTTCTCTGAGGCCAGTGTGGCTTTGATGGAACGCTCTGACTACATCCCGTTCGGGGGGACTACCGCAACCGCAACATCCGCGACTGTCCCTCTTCCTTCACCTCGACCATCTTCGGCCGTGACTTCACGAAGTCGGTGAAGCTCGAGAAGCCGAGGGCCTTCTCGTTGAACTTGGGGTCCATGCGCTTCATCTGCTGCTTGACGGCGGCGGAGTGCAGCCACTCCTCGTCGTCCTTCTCGAGGCCGAGGCGCAGGGCGCGGGCGAGGAGGCGGGCGGCCTCGTCGCGGTCGGCCTGGAGCTGCTTGGGGGTTGCTGCGGTTGGGGAGGGTTCGATCTCCGAAGCAGGCTCGGACACGGGAGCAGCCGCGGTCGCCGGCTTCGACGCGCGACGGCTTCGTGCGGGGGCGGTGGTTTCGACAGGCTCAACCAGCGGAGCAACCGCCTCGACCGCACGAGCAGCCCGCACCGGCGGCGTCACGCCCGGCAGCGAGTCGTAGTCGGCGAACTCGTTGCAGGCGTCGGCGAGCGACGACGACACCGAGCCGGCCACGCCGATGCCGATGACGTACCGGTCGAGGCGCTTGGCGCGCTGGGCGAGGGAGATGTAGTCCGAGTCGCCGGCGACGATGACGACGTGCGTGATGGTGGGGAGCCTGAAGAGGTCTTCGACGACATCCACTGCCAGTCTGATGTCGGCGCCGTTCTTGGTTGCCGATGTGGGGAACATCTGGGTGAGGTCGACCGCGCGGGAGATGAGCTGGCGCTGGTAGCTCGAGTTGACCGGCAGCGACCAGTCCGCGTAGGCGCGGCTGATCACGATGGTGCCGAAGCTGGATGCGTAGTCGAGGATCGCGCCGATGTCGACCGTGGCGGCATCCAGTCGTGCCTTCATCTCGGCGTTGTCTGGCGTGAACTTGCTCAGTTGCTCGCGGCGGTGGGTCGGATGCACCTGCGAGTACCGCGAGATGATGATGTTGTCGAAGTCGATGTAGACGGCGACTCTGGAATCTGCGGCTTCAGGCATGGGGCAAGTCTGGTGTGTCTAGCTGGATGCCGCCACCAGCGCCCTGCCAGACTCACCGTGTGCCTACCCAATACGCCCTCAATCAGAAGGCGATAGCCGCTGCCATCGCACCGCAGCTCAAGGCGCTCGGCTATCGCAAGCGGGGATCCTCGTTCAACCGTGGCCTGCCCGACGACGTGGTGCACGTGATCGGCCTGCAGGGTGGGCGCTTCGATACCAACCACACCTTCACCGTGAACTTCGCGGTCACCGTGCGCCGCGACGACCAACCGGACTTCCTCACCGAGTCGTCGTGCCGCATGCGAGCGCGAATCGGCGACCTGCTGACCCCACCCACCGACCTCTGGATGAGCCTCGACGACGTGCCGGCGGCCGTCGCCACGATCGAAGGGCTGATGCCGAGGATGCTGGCGATGCTCGATGCGCACCGCACGGTCGCGCAGATCCTCGCGCGCGCCGAGATGCCGGACCGCAGCAAGCCCCCGCACTGGGAAGACAACCCCTGGTACGCCATGCGGCTCTGCCTGAAGCTCGGCGACATGCGCCGGGCACAGATGAACCTCGATCGCGATCTGAAGCAGCCCATGTACCCCGGCAAGCTGCTCAACAAGATCGCGTTCGCGGAGCAGAGCGGTTTGACGGTGCCAAGGGCGCTGAAGAGCTCCCGGGGCAAGGCGAGGAATGCGGCAGCCTACAAAGCGCACGACTTCTACACCTACACGCCGTGGACGGGCCCGATCTAGCCTGGCTGCGAAACCCTAGTCAGCGCAAAACGCACATACGCCCGGTCGGGGGGCACGAGCCAGCGGTGAGCGCCGGTTAGGATCGGCTGGTGGCAGCACGAGCGGGCAAGGGAGCCAGCCAGGAGACCTTCGAGTCGACGCTGCTCGCTGCCCAGCAGGGTTCTGGCTGGGCCTTCACCGCGATCTGGGTCGAGTACGCCCCGGCGGTCGCCGCCTTTCTGCGGGCCCGCGGGTCGCGCGAGCACGACGACCTCACGAGCGAGGTCTTCCTCTCCGTCTTCGACCAGATCGCGGTTTTCCGCGGCGGGCAGGGTGAGTTTCGCTCCTTCGTCTTCTCCGTCGCCTACCGCCGCCTCGTCGACGAACTGCGCATGCGGGCGCGGCGTGGCACCCACGAGGAGTGGACCGCAGACAGCGACCCACGCCAGAGTGCCAGTGCAGAGGACGACGCGACCGCGCGCATCGGCGAGGAGGAGGCGCTGCGCCTGCTCGACATCCTGCCGCCCGACCAGCGCGACGTGATGGTGCTGCGCATCGTCGCCGACCTCACGATCGAGCAGATCGCCGACGTGCTCGGCAAGCGCGAGGGAGCGGTGAAGGCACTGCAGCGCCGCGCCCTGGAAAATCTTAGAAAGAAAATCGGCCAAGGCCGTACCCCTGCGACGGCCTCGAGCGATAGCGGTAGTTGAGATGAGAAACAACCGAAACCCCGACATAGACGCCGCGGCGCTCGCGAAAGGCGAGGCCTCGAACCTCGCGTTCGAGTACGCCGATGTCGCGACTGCCCTGTCGGCGTTTCGCGGTGCCGCTTTCGAGTCGCTTCCGCAGCCCTCAGCGGAGCTGCGGGAGCGACTTGAAAACGGTTCCGACGTTTCCACCTCACCTACAGAGGAAACAATGCGCGCACGCGCAGGGGGAGTACGACGCATGGTTGCATGGCTTGCCGGTCTCGGCATCGCAGCGAAGATCCTGTTGGGAACCACCGTGGCGGTCGCCGCTGTCGGTGGCGTAGGTGCAGCGGGGCTGCTGCCCGGGGGGGCGCAGGAGGTCTTCGACACCGTCGTCTCGACAGAGCAGACGACCCCGCTAGAGCCGACCGACGACCCGTCGACCGCACCGGCAGAGGATGACGCCGATGAGGTGGAGGGCCCAGCCGAGGGCGAGAACTTCGGCAGCTACGTCTCGGAGGAGGCGAAGAACAAGGAGGGCACCGGCCGCGAGTTCGGCCAGCAGATCTCCGACCTCGCCAAGAACAACGGCCAGGGCGCAGACGACTCCGACAGCGATGACACCGACAGCGCCGACGACTCTGACAGCGCTGACAACGAGGAGAGCGACGACAGCACCGACGACTCCACGACACGAGACTCCACCTCTGGACAGGGTTCGGGAAAACCCTCCACCGGTGGCTCGGGCGGTAAGAAGCACTAGCTCTACCGAACCGTTCACAGAAAACGACCCCCTGCCTCGGGTGCGGGGGGTCGTTTCTGTGTGCGGTCACGTCGTCGTCGGCGGTGAGCGCTAGGTTGGTTCGCATGCCTACACTCGTCGTCGAAATCCACGTGCCCCTCACCCCCGACCGCACCGTCGGCGAGGGCGAGAACCCGTTCCCCTGGATCGAAGACCTGCAGGAGTTCACCGAGGGCGTCGAGGAGTCGGGCGAGGCCTTCGTGGTGGAGGAGGGCGACGAGTTCGACGGCTCCTACGTCATCGTGCTCACCGGCGCCGACGAGTCGCAGCTGCTCGGCCTCGCCAACCGCGTCGCGAGCCTGCCCGGCATTCCCACCGGCGTCTTCGCGATGGTCACCGACGACGAGGCAGAAGAGCTCGGGCAGGGCACCCGCATCGACGTGAGCTGACAGTGATAGCCCGCTTCGAAGCAGACCTCTGGCAGTGGCGCGACGGCAGCTGGTGCTTCGTCAGCCTGCCGGTGGAGCTGTCGGAGCAGATCCGCGCTGTGCCGCGTGAGCCAACGCCGGGGTTCGGGTCGCTGAAGGTGTCGGTGACGATCGGGGCGACCGTGTGGGCGACATCCATCTTTCCCGACTCGACATCGGGCACCTACCTGCTGCCTGTCAAGAAGGCGGTTCGCACGGCAGAGTCCATTGCAGTCGGCGACACCGCACGAGTCGAGCTCGAAGTGCTTGCCTAGCGCCGCAGCCGCCACTTCGGCAGCTCGAGCCGCTCGTACTTGGTGCGGATGAGGCAGTACAGCCCGAACAGGATGAGCCCGAGGGCGACCGCGCTGAGCACCACGTTGCCAGACGGAAGGCGTCGCAGCGACTCGAGGGCGCCATCCAGTCCTGCCGCCTCCCGCGGATCTGCTTGGTAGGCCGCAATCAGCAGCAGCACCCCGATGGCCGCGAACGAGATGCCCTTCGCGATGTAGCCGATGCCGCCGATCACGCGGGCCGTGCCCGTGACGACGCGCCGCTCGGTGTCGAGGTCGTCGAGGTAGCGACCGCGAATGCCGATGACGACGAAGACCACGCCGATGGTGAGGATGCCGAGGCCGGCAGCGGCGACCGCCAGGATGCCTCCCGGGCGATCCATCAGCTGCTCGGTGATGTCTTGCGCCTCGCTGTGCTCTGGCGAGGCGCCGAGCGCGAACCGCAGCGCGAGAAAGCCGAGGCCGACGTAGCCGAGCGCCCGCCCGAACGGCTTGGCGCGGGCCAGCCAGGCCGACTTCGATGTGCCGCGGATGATGACGAGCGTCAGCACCTGGAACAGCGCGAGACCGCCGAGACCCGCGACGGCCGCCCACAGCAGCAGGCCGCCGATCGGGCCAGCCGAGAGCTGGGCGAGGGCGCCGTCCTGGTTGGCGGTGCCCTTCTCGCCGAACGCGACCGCGAAGGTGATGATGCCCATGAGGATGTGCAGCACGCCGTTGACCGCGAAACCGGCCCTGGCGAAGGCGTGCATGACGGTGGAGTCCTGCACGCGCACAGCGGTCTTGCGAAGGCGCGTGCGGCGGGACATCCGTCAACAGTATCCGCGACGGCGCAAACCACCCGGGGACTAGCGGTTGTCGCCGGTCATGCGTACAGTCCGGGCATGGACCTGTGGGCGATTCTCATCCCGGCAGCGATCGGTGCGGTGCTCGGCTTCCTGTCGAAGAACCTCGTCGAGGTGCTGGGCAGACGGCACCAGATTCGCACCCGGTGGGACACCCAGCTGCTCAAGCTGTCGATCCAGTTCTCTGAGACCGCTCGCTTTCTGCTCACCAGCGCAGAGAACGGCCTGCCGACGCAGGGGCACCACGACAGCCTTCGTGCCCTCTCAGAGCAGCTGCGACTCATCGGCAACGCCGAGGTGCAGAAGACGTCGCGCTCTGTCATTCACCATGCCTACGCGGTTCGCGGCGAGGCTGAGGGCAAGGTCGACCTGCACGCGGCCCGCTACGGGGGCCGCGGCCCGCGTGAGCGCTACCTCGACGCCCTCGACGGCTTCTACATCGCGTGCCGCCGCCAGCTGCGGGTGCGCCGCCCGGCTGACGTCGAGCGAATCGACCCGATGGATGCCGCGGAGCGATCCGACGACGAGCGCGCCTAGAGCTTCGCGTACTTCGCGCGCACGAAGCAGTAGAGCCCGAAGGCGATGAACCCGAGCGCGACGACGCCGAGCACGACGGGCCCGAACGGCAGCTGGGCCAGCCCCTCGAGCGCCTCGTCGAGGCCGCCCGCCTTCTCTGAGTCGGTGGTGAGCGCGGCGATCGCGAACAGCACGCCAATCGTTGCGAAGGCGATTCCCTTGGCGATGTAGCCGACCGTTCCGATCGCGGTGATGACGCCACGGGTGTGGGCGGGCGGCATCCGCAGGTCGTTCATGAAGCGCCGGGTTGCGCCCTTGATGGCATTGTGCGCGCCGATGGCAACGACCCCCGCTGCGACGAGCAGAAGCAGGGCGACGCCGGCTGGCTGGGCGAGCAGCGTCGCGCTGAGGTCGCTGGGTGCGTCTGACGACGAGCTGTGCCCGAGCGCGACCTCGACCGCCACGAACGTGAGGGCGGCGTAGGCGATGGCGCGGGCGACGCTCGCGAGTCGATCCCAGGCTTTGCGAACCAGCGCGGCCTCGAGCAGGTGGAAGACCGCGAGTCCGGCGAAGCCCGCGGCCATGACCCACAGCAGGAGGTCGCCGAACGGCGTCTCTGCGATGCGGGCAAGAGCGCCGTGCTCGTCGGTCTTCGCGCTCGCGCCGAAGACCGTCGCGATCGCGAGCAGGCCGATCAGGATGTAGAGAACGCCGTCGAGCGCGTATCCGGCCCTCGCGAAGCCCTGGAGTGGTGTGCTCGACTTGACCGAGTTCGCCTTGCTGCGCGTTGTCATCGCATCAGGCTAGGGGCGAAGGCTGGGATTACTCCCGCACTCTGGCGTCTTTTCCTCGTATCCGCTGCCCGATCGATGTCGAATTGCGGCATCCGCATTCGTCGACCTGGCATGAGAACAGAAACACGAACCCCGCTGAACTGGCCGAAGGACGACGAACCGGTCGAGGAGCCGCGCACCGTTCCCCTCGCGGTCGTGCTGCGCGCCATCTAGCAGGACCAAAGGCTCTGCCGACGCTGTGAGCGCAGACCTAGCCTTGCCCGATGACTGCCGCCTACCTCGAGTCTGTCGAGGCGGTCTACCGCGACTTCGACACCACGCCCCGCGGGCTCGACGATGCGCGAGTGCTGGCACATCGCGCCCAGTATGGCCGCAATGTGATCGTCGAGCTCGCGAAGGAGTCGACGTTTCGCCGCTACCTTCGCCAGTTCGCCGATTGGATGATTGTGCTGCTGCTGGCGAGCGCCGCCGTCACCGGTGTGCTCGGCGACTTTGGCACGGCGGCGGTTCTCGTCGTGCTCGTCGCCATCAACACCCTCATAGGGTTCGTGCAGGAGCAGCGGGCGGAGAAGACGATGGAGGCGCTGCGGCGCCTCGTCGATCCCACCTGCGAGGCCTACCGGCACGGCTCTCTCACCGCGATCAGCTCGCGCGAGCTCGTCGTCGGCGACCTGGTGCGCCTCACCGAGGGGGCCTCTGTGCCTGCCGATGTGCGGTTGGTCGAGGTGACGGCCTTCGCCACCAACGACTTCGCGCTCACCGGTGAGAGCGATCCGACCCGTAAGCACGCGCGGCAGCTCGGCGAAGAGCTGCCGGTGGCCGACCGTCGCAACATGGCGTTCGCCGGCACGACGGTCGCCACCGGCGAGGCGCTCGGCGTGGTCGTGGCGACCGGCATGAACACCGAGCTCGGGCGCATCGCCGGCCTCAGCCAGTCGGCACCCCAGCCGCCAAGCCCGCTGCAGCGCGAGATGGCGCACATCGCCCGCTACGTCACCTACGGCGTGGCCGTGCTCACGATCGTCGTGCTCGTCATCGCCGTGCGGTCAGACCTTGCCTTCGCCGCCGCCATGCTCTTCGCCGTCGGCTTCGCGTGCGCGCTCATTCCCCAGGGCCTTCCGGCCGAGGTCAACACGGCGCTCGCTTCTGCGGCCGGTGCCCTCTCCCGGCAGAACACACTCGTCAAGAGGCTCAGCGCGGTCGAGACGCTCGGGGCAACGCACGTCATCCTCACCGACAAGACCGGCACTCTGACCAAGAACCAGATGACGGTGAGGGAGCTCGTGATCGGCGGTGTCGAGTACACCGCGTCCGGCATCGGCTACGAGCCGCGCGGTCAGATCGAACCGCAACCGCAGACGGATGCCGCCGCAGCGCGCCTGCGCGCAGCCCTCACCGCGGGGGTGCTCGCGAGCAATGCGAGGCTGCTGCCACCGGATGACGATCATCCCGAATGGCGCGTCCTCGGCGACCCCACAGAGGGCGCGCTGCTCGTCGTCGCAGCCAAGTCGGGAATCGACCTCGACGCGGCCAGAGTGGCGAGCGTCGAGGTTGGCGAGCTGCCGTTCGACTCGCGGCGCAAGCTCATGACATCCATCCGTCGCGAACCTGACGGGGCACTGATCGCCTACACGAAGGGATCGCCAGAGAGCGTCGTCGAGAGGTGCACGCAGATCGACGACGGCGGCGTCATCCGGGCAATGACCGACGACGATCGCGCTATGGTGCTGCGGGAGCACGCGGAGAGGGCCGCGCGATCCCTTCGCAACCTCGCGTGCGCAACACGCCCCATCTCGGAGTCGGAGATCGGCGGCGGCAGCGTCGAGGTCGAGAACGGCCTCACGTTGCTCGGCATCGTCTCGATGGTCGACCCGGTGCGCGAGACCGTGCCAGAGGCCATGGCCGTCGTTCTCGCTGCTGGCGTGAAGGTCAACATCGTGACCGGCGACTACTCGCTCACCGCCGCCGCGGTCGCGCGCACCGCCGGACTCGAGGTCGACGGGGGCATCGTCGTCGTCACGGGAGCGGAGCTCGCCGGCCTGACGGACGCGCAGGTGCTCGACCACGTGCTGCGCGGCGGCACAGTGTTCAGCCGGGTCACCCCAGAGGACAAGGTGCGGATCGTGGATCTCGCCAGGGGCTCACGACGGATCGTCGCCGTGACGGGCGACGGCATCAACGACGCACCCGCGCTTCGGCACGCCGACATCGGCGTCGCCATGGGGCTCTCTGGCACGGACGTGGCCAAACAGGCGTCGGAGGTCGTGCTGCTCGACGACAGCTTCGCCACGCTGGTCGGCGCCGTGCGCCAGGGCAGAACGATCTACCGGAACATCAGCAAGGGAGTGATCAGCTGCCTCACCTCCAATGCCGCGGAGTTCGTCGTCAACTCGGCGAGCCTTGCCCTCACCACGCTGTTCGGCGTGCCGCTGGCGCTCAACGTTCTCCAGATCCTCGCGATCGACCTTCTCGGCGAGATCTTCCCCATCGCGGCCCTCGGGCGGGATCCGGAGGAGGGCGAGCTCATGCGCGAGCGGCCGCGGCCGACAGCCCAGCGCATCCTCAACGGTCGCTCTGTGCTCGACATCCTCTGGTGCGGGCTGCTGATCGGCGGCTTCGCGATCGTGAACTACCTCTACCTCTTCGAGCGAGCAGGCTTCGACCCGTTCACCGAAACCCCTCCGCACGATGTCGTGGCGAGAGGAATGACGATGAGCTACATCACGATCATGGCCTGCCAGCTCGTGAGCATCACGCAGCGGCGCAGCGTGCACGGCTTCTTCACCCGCTACCAGTTCACCAATCGCACCTACTGGCTATCGATCGGCGTCGCGATCGTGATCATGCTCGTCATCGTCTACGTGCCATTCGTGGCTGGCTTCTTCGGCACCGCCGCCTTGACCCCCGTCGACTGGATGCTCGTGGGTGCGGCCGCGGCCGCCTTCCTCGCTATTCGCGAGACGGGTCGCGTGCTGCGAGGGCAGCGATGGCGTCGACCAGCGGCACCTGGCCTTTGACGAGGCGGGTACGGGCATCCTCGAGGCTGACCCACGCGACGAGGTCGATCTCTGGCACCGTGTGAAAGCGGCCAGAGCCGCGCGGCCATTCGAGCTCGAAGGTCGCGCTGGTGAGGGTGTCGACCTCGAACTCTGTCTCGGCTGCGAAGACCGTGACGAGCTTGCCGGAGGTGTACCGCACGTCGCGAAGGTGCACGTAGTCGACCGCAGGCGGGGGAGTGCCGACCTCCTCCTCGAACTCGCGCAGAGCCGCCGCAAGAGGGTCTTCGTCGTCGTCGATGAGCCCCTTGGGAATCGACCAGGCACCCGCCTGCTTCTTGGCCCAGAACGGCCCGCCCATGTGGCCGAGAAACACCTCGAGGCCGTCGGCACCGCGGCGGTACAGCAGGATGCCCGCGCTGTGCTCCCGAGAGGTTGCCATGCTTCACCCTACGCGCAGCTACGGTGGACGCATGATCCTCGAACGCGCAGAGCTGCCCGTCATTCCCGGTCGAGAAGCCGAGTTCGAGGAGGCGTTCGCGAGCGTGCGGCACCTGCCGGCAGCGATCGAGGGCTTTCGCAGCCTTCAGCTGGTGCGGGGCGTCGAGTCGCCGAGCCTGTATGTGCTGCTCATCGAGTGGGACTCGATCGGCGCGCACGAGCACGGCTTTCGCGGCTCGGCGGAGTACGAGCAGTGGCGGGCGGCGTTGCACCACTTCTACGACCCTTTTCCGGTGGTCGAGCACTTCACGCCCGTCGTGTAGGCCTCACCTCCCAGCTTGGCCGCACAGAATGGTGCGCGATGAACAAGACCGGATGGCACCTGCTCTGGGCGATACCGCTCGCGCTGGTTCCGGCGTTCTTCACCCTCATGCTCTCGATGCTGGAGTGGTGCGGCGTTGGCGGGTGCGGCGCACAGGAACGGCTGGCAGACCCCAACCGCACCGCGGCCGTGCTCTGGCTTCTCGTGACGTGCGCGGTCGCGGCGCTTCCGGTGCTCGTCCTGTCGTGGACGCCGAAGCGCGAGCTGCGCTTCATGGCGGCCCTCAACTACGCGGCTGTCGTCGGCATCCTCGGTCTGCTGCTCATCGCCCCGTGGCGCGGCTGAGCTCGAGAAACCGTCGAACGGCAGGGTCGGTCGTCAGCGAGATCGCCTTCGCGTAGGCGGCGTCGGCATCCTGCCCGATCGCCCTGAGCAGGTGGGCGCGGGTCGCCCATGCCGGCTGAAACCGGTCGGCGGCCGCGCCAAGCGAGTCGAGGTACGCGACCCCGTCTGCTGGGGCGAGCAGCGAGGCCAGCGCGACGTGCGCGCCGAGCGTCGGCGCGACGGTCACGAGTGCACGGTGCAGGGCGATGAGCGCATCGGTGTCGGTTGCGTCGGAGCAGTGCCACGACTGGATGGCGGCCTCCAGCTGAAACCGCCCCGGCGTGCCGAGCGCGTGGGCGCGCTGCAGCAGCGACTCGCCCTGGGCGATGAGGGCGGCATCCCACCCCGACCTGTTCTGATCGTCGAGCGGAACGAAGCCCTCGTGGGTGCGCCGCGACATCGACAGGCTGAGCAGGGCGGCGAGCCCGAGCGTCTCAGCCTCTGGATGCAGCTCTGCGAGGGCGAGAGCGAGGTAGAGCGCCTCACTCGCGAGGGAGTCGCGCACCGTGACGCCCGCGACCGTCTGCCACTCGATCGCGTACGCACCGTAGATCGCCTCGAGCACCGCGGGCAGGCGGCGGGGCAGGTCGGCCGCGGAGGGGATGGCAAACGGGATGCCGGCGTCGCGGATGCGCCGCTTGGCCCGCACCAGGCGCTGAGCCATTGCCGACGCCGGCATGGCGAAGGCCTCGGCGATCTGAGCGGCGTCGAAGCCGAGCACCGACTGGAGCATGAGCGGGGTGCGCACGGCGGGGTCGATGGCCGGGTGCGCGCAGACGAAGAGCAGCTCGAGGCGACGGTCGGGGATGCGGTCGAGATCGAGCTCGTCGACCACGGTGAACACGTCGTCGAGGGGTGCCGTCTTCGCGGCCGACGATTTCAGCACGTCGCGCTGGCGGTTGCGGGCGACCGTCAGCAGCCAGCCCTCCGGGTTGTCGGGGATTCCCCGCTCTGGCCACGTGGTGAGCGCCGCCAGAAACGCGTCGGCGATGGCATCCTCTGCCAGCGGGATGTCGCGGGTTGGCGCGGCGAGCAGGGCGACGAGTCGCCCGTAGGAGGCCCGGGCCGCCTGCTCGACGGCCCGGGTCGTCGCTAGAGGGATCCCCGCCATGCGCCGTCCGCGTAGGTCACCGCTGTCGGACGGATCTCGACGCTGCCCCACGCGACGGCGGGGCACTGCTCCGCCCAGGCGAGGGCGGCGTCGAGGTCGGGCAGCTCGAGCAGGAAGACGCCGCCGAGCTTCTCCTTCGTGTCGGCGAACGGGCCGTCCTGCACCTCGAGGGAGCCGTTCCTGCGGGTCACTGTCGTCGCGTTCGCGACGGGCTGGAGCACGTTCGTCGACAGCAGCACACCGGCTGCCGTGAGGTCGGCCGCGTACTTGTCGAACGCGGCCATGGCCGGCGCCATGTCCTCATCGGTGAGTCCGGCATCCTGTGCCTCTGGGTAGTACATCGAGAGCAGGTACTGCATGGGAGTGTCCTTTCGGTGTGTTGATACTGACACTCTGATGACGAGCGAGTCGAGACTCGATCGACAGGTGTCAGCACAACCGGGGACTCGACAGCGCCGTCGACCGCGGGAATAGTGGATGGATGATCGAGACGACGACGTCAGCCGACGGCACCGTGCTCGCGTTCGAGCGCGTCGGCCACGGCGACCCCCTGCTGATCCTCGGCGGGGCATTCAACACCCGGATGTCGGCGACCGGCCTCGCAGCCCTCCTCTCCCCGTTCTTCACGACCTTCACCATCGACCGGCGCGGACGCGGAGACAGCGGCATGACAGAGCCGTATGCGGTCGAGCGTGAGATCGAGGATGTCGCCGCCGTTCTGCGGGCAGCCGGGGGAGAGGCCTTCCTCTACGGCCACTCCTCTGGTGCGCTGCTCGCCCTCGAGGCTGCCGCCGCAGGGCTCCCGTTCGTGCGGCTCGCGGTCTACGAGCCGCCGTACGGCGACGACCCGTCGGTCATGAGCCGGGAGGTTGCCGCCGCGCTCGCGGCCGGTAATCCGGCGGAGGCTGTGCTCGCGTTCGTGGGGCCCGGCCAGCACGGCCTGCAGCAGTCGCCGTGGTGGCCGGCGATGGTCGATAACGCCGTGACCCTGCCGCACGACCTCGCGCTCGTCGGCGATGGAGCGGTGCCGACGGATCGTCTCGCCAGGATCGCCGTGCCGACCCTCGTGATCGCGGGGGCCGACAGCGAGAGCTGGGCGATGCGAGCGGTCGACGCGGTCGTCGAGGCGGTGCCCCACGCGACGAAGCACGTCATCGACGGACAGGACCACGGGGTGGCAGACGAGGCGATCGCCCCCGTGCTCGAGGAGTTCTTCGGCTGAGCTCCGCCGTGGTCAGGCTGTCTCGGCGAGAAACTGCAGCGCGCGGGTTCTGAATGCCGCGGCGGTCGGCGCATTGAAGTGGTTGCGGCCCGGAATCTCGAAGAAGGTGCCGTTGGGCGTCGCCTCGGCGAGGCGACGCGACTTCTCGAGGATGGCATCCTCGCTTCCCGTCGCGAACAGCAGCGGCTGCGTCGGCGGGTTCGCCGGATCGGGCTGGAGGGTGCCGCGCATGCCCTCGACGAGTGCGACGAGTGCCGCGAGGTCGTTGTTGCGGATGCTGCCGGCCATGGTGAAGTAGCCCTGGGTCAGGCGGTCCTCGATCGGCGTTCCGTCGGCGAGGAACTGCTTGGCCTGATCGATGCGGAACCGTGTGAGGGGATCCCCGTCGGGGATGCCGCCGAGCACGGCCCGGTTGATCAGGTGCGGGTAGTCGAGCGAGGAGTGCCAGCCGACCCGCGCGCCGAGGGAGTAGCCGACGAAGGCGACATCGTCGACGAGGTAGGTGTCGAGCACGGTCATGACGTCGGCGACGAGCAGCTCCATCGAGTAGGCGCTCGGGTCGTGCGGCTTGTCGCTGCGCCCGTGGCCGCGCTGGTCGAAGGCGATCACACGGTATCCGGCCCGGCCGAGCTCGCGCACCCAGCCCGTTGCCTGCCAGTTGGCGATGGCGTGGGAGGCGAAGCCGTGCACCGCGAGCACCACCGGGGCGTCCTGGTCGTCGCTGAAGTCGTAGGTGGCGAGGTCGAGCCCGTCGTGGCTGAGCACGGTGCGGGGCTCGGGTGCTGTGGGCAGGAGGGCCATGCGGTCTATTCTGCCGGGCGCGCTGCTCTCGCTCGCGCTGACCCCGCTCCCAGCTGTCTTTTCTCCGGCTAGCTTCCACCCGGACGAACCAATCGGCCACGTCGTGGTCATTCAGCCGGAATTTCGAACGGTCGTCCGAGGAACGCGGGACTGGTGGTGACCCGTCTGACGCAACCTACGCCCCCACGTACTCCTTGAGGTGCTGGCCCGTGAGGGTCGAGGCGTCGGCAATGAGCGCTGCCGGTGTTCCCGTGAAGACGACCTCGCCGCCGTCCTGGCCGGCACCGGGGCCGATGTCGATGATCCAGTCGGCGTGGGCCATCACCGCCTGGTGGTGCTCGATGACGGTGAGGGTCTTGCCAGCATCGACGAGGCGGTCGAAGAGGCCGAGCATGTGCTCGACGTCGGCGAGGTGCAGGCCCGTGGTCGGCTCGTCGAGGATGTAGACGCCGCCCTTCTCACCCATGTGGATGGCGAGCTTGAGGCGCTGGCGCTCCCCGCCAGAGAGCGTGGTGAGCGGCTGGCCGATGCTCAGATAGCCGAGTCCGACGTCGTCCATCCTCTCGAGGATGGCGTGGGCGGGGCCGCTGCCGAAGAAGTCGCGAGCCTCGGTCACCGACATCGCGAGCACCTCCGCGATATTCTTGCCGTTGAGGGTGTACTCGAGCACCGCGGCCTGGAACCTCTTGCCCTCGCACACCTCGCAGACCGTCGAGACGCCGGCCATCATCGCCAGATCGCTGTAGATGACGCCGGCGCCGTTGCAGTTCGGGCACGCCCCCTCGGAGTTGGCGCTGAACAGCGCGGGCTTGACCCCGTTGGCCTTGGCGAAGGCCGTGCGGATCGGGTCGAGCAGCCCGGTGTAGGTGGCAGGGTTGCTTCGCCGGGAGCCCTTGATCGCCGACTGGTCGACGCGAACCACGTTCTCGCCCTTCGGGATCGAGCCGTGGATGAGCGAGCTCTTGCCCGACCCGGCCACGCCGGTGACGACCGTCATCACACCCAGCGGAATGTCGACATCCACGTTCTTCAGATTGTGCCTGGTTGCTCCCCGAATCTCGAGGGCGCCGGTGCCGGTGCGCGGCTTCTGCTTGAGCTCTGCCTTGTAGTCGAGGTGCCGGCCGGTGAGGGTGTCGCTGCGGCGCAGCTCGTCGTAGCTGCCCTCGAACTGGATCTCGCCACCGTTCTTGCCTGCCCGCGGGCCGAGGTCGACGACGTGGTCGGCGATCGCGATCATCTCCGGCTTGTGCTCGACGACGAGCACCGTGTTGCCCTTGTCGCGCAGGCGCAGCAGCAGCGCGTTCATGCGCTGGATGTCGTGAGGGTGCAGCCCGATCGTCGGCTCGTCGAAGACATAGGTCACATCGGTGAGCGAGGAGCCGAGGTGGCGGATCATCTTCGTGCGCTGGGCCTCCCCACCCGACAGGGTGCCGCTCGGTCGCTCGAGCGAGAGGTAGCCGAGGCCGATGGAGACGAAGCTGTCGAGGGTCTCCTGCAGAGTGGAGAGCAGCGGGGCCATCGATGGCTCCTTCAGTTCGCGCACCCATTCGGCAAGGTCGCTGATCTGCATCGCGCAGGCCTCGGCGATGTTGATGCCCTTGACCTTCGACGACCGCGCGCCCTCGTTGAGGCGGGTGCCGCCGCAGTCCGGGCAGTCGGTGAAGGTGACCGCGCGGTCGATGAAAGCGCGGATGTGCGGCTGCACCGAGTCCTTGTCCTTGCCGAGGATGCTCTTCTGCACCTTCGGCACCAGGCCCTCGTAGGTGAGGTTGAAGTTGGTGACCTTGACCTTGACGGGCTCCTTGTAGAGGAAGTCGTCGCGCTGCTGCGGAGTGAAGTCTTTGATCAGCACGTCGCCGGGCACGAAGCCCGACTCGGTGAAGGTGCGCACGAGCCAGCCGTCGGCGCTGTAGCCGGGAATGGTGATGGCGCCCTCGTTGAGCGTCTTGGTCTCGTCGAACAGCTCGGCGAGGTCGATGTCGGTGACATGACCAAGGCCCTCGCAGCGGGGGCACATGCCGCCGAAGTACTGCTCGTTCTCTATGGTGGCGACCTCGCCGGTCGAGCTGGTGCGGGTGCCGCTGGTGGTGCTCGACGCGATGTTGAACGAGAACGCGCTCGGCCCGCCCACCTGCGGGTCGCCGAGCCGGCTGAACAGGATGCGCAGCATGGCGTTCGCGTCGGTCGCCGTGCCGACGGTCGACCGTGCGTTCGCGCCCATGCGCTCCTGGTCGACGATGATGGCGGTGGTGAGGCCGCTCATGGTGTCGACATCGGGGCGGCCGAGGGATGGCATGAAGCCCTGCACGAACGCACTGTAGGTCTCGTTGATGAGGCGCTGCGACTCGGCAGCTATAGTGCCGAATACCAGGCTCGACTTGCCCGATCCGCTGACGCCGGTGAATACGCTCAGCCTTCGCTTGGGCAACTCGACCGAGATGTTGCGGAGGTTGTTCTCGCGGGCACCCTGCACGCGGATCATGTCGTGGTTGTCTGCTTCAGCCATGCAGACATTGTGGCGCACGGGGGTGACAGGGCGGGATCATTGCCCGTCGGTATTGCGTTTTTCTCACTATGGGGCAAGGCTCTGAGAATGAGACCAATTGTCATCGCGGGATTGCTGGGTGTGTTCGTACTGACTGGATGCTCGACGGCACCGGCACCAGACCCGGTCGGTGAAACGCCAGAGGTCACCGTAGCTGCCACCTGCGCTCAGTACGGCAACGTGATGACTGTTCTGTTCAACGCGTCGATATCCCAGTCCCAAGGGCGCTCGACTCAGCAGGAGCTCGACGGAGCCAGACGGCTGGCACACAGCATGCTCGAGTACACAACGGTTGAAGCCGGTACGGAGTTGGAATCGATTGTGGAACGACTGCGTGCCGTCGACCCAGCTGATCTGAATACCGGCGACGGCTCCGGTGAGTGGGCGAAGGCCAACAATGACCTCGGCGACGCCTGCCGGGAGGCTGGCTCCGATGTTGACACCGTGGCCTGGACGGGCGGCTAGACCGCACCGGCACCCCAGATCGTCGGCTCCGCGGGGGAGGCGAGCAGCTCGGCGAACGTGACGGTGCTGGTGACCTCGTCGATCGAATATGGGGCGTTGATGCGGATGGCGATGCCGGCCCGGTGCTCCAGCAGCACCTGCACGGCGTCAGACCCGATCTCTGCGATGTGCACGTCGGTGATGAGGGCGAGGGCGCGGTGCTCGTCTCTCGCCGCCGCGAATATCTGCTTCAGCGTGGCGACGACGGCGAGGGAGTCGGCGTGCTCGCCGACCACCGACGGGTCGGGCGCGATGATGCCGTTGGCGCCATCCAGTCGCACCCCCATGCCGGAGGGAAAGAACTCGCCGTGGCGCTCCAGCAGGAAGCGCGCGAGGCCGAGGCTGTCGTTCAGCAGACCGTCGAGGTCGGCCTGGTCCTCCGCGCTGATGCGGTCGCGCCATGGTTCCATCGCGCGAGCCTAGCCCCTACAGCGAGACCGTGCGGTTCTCGCCGACATCGGGCTCGCTCTTGGTGAGCAGGCCCTTGACGACCTCGAAAGCCTTGGCGACGAACGGCTTGTCGGTGTCCCAGTACTCTGCCGTTCGCACGTCGACGCGCAGGAGGGCGACGGTCGGGTCCTGCCTGCCCGACTCGAACCACGCCTCGGCGAAGGGGTTCCAGAGCTCGTCGATCTTGGCCTCGTCGTGGTCTTCGCGGGCGGTTCCGCTCAGCGAGAGGTAGCCCTTGCCGTCGGCGACCGCGACGTTGACCTCGTGGTGCTCTCGCACGTCATCCATCTTCGGGCTGTTGCCCGGGGTGAGAAACCACAGTGTTCCCTCGAAGTTCTCTGCATCGAGAAGGGCGAGGGGCCTGCTCACCAGGGAGTCGCCGGATCTGGTCGTCACGATCGCGGTGCGGCCCGCGGTAAGGATGCCGCGGATGGTCTCAATCTCGTCGAAGGTCGTCATATGCCCACGCTGGCATCGCTCCATGGGAACCCCCTGTCAACGAATGTTGGCGTCGGTGGAGGAATTCTGCTCATATGAGCAGAGACGGCTGCAGATGTGGTTATCGCGCGCGAACGCGCCTACTCTGGGGAGATGATCGACGAGCGCGTGACGGCAGACAGCGACCTGCTCGCCGTGCGCGCCGCCGAGCTCTACTACGACCAGGACAAGACGCAGGATGAGATCGGCGCCGTTCTCGGACTCACCCGCTGGAAGGTCGGCCGGCTGCTCACCTATGCACGGGAGCGCGGCATCGTGCGCATCGAGATCGTGCACCCGCGCGCCCGTCGCGGAGCGCTCGAGCGCGAGCTCGTCGCCCGTTACGGCCTGGCGTCGGCCGTCGTCGTGCCCGCCGATGCCGACGACTCGCAGCAGCGCGTCGCCGCAGCCGCCGCCGACTACCTCACGGCGCTGCGCCCGGTGCCCCGCACCCTCGGCGTGAGCTGGGGCCGCACCATGTTCGACGTCGCGAGCGCGCTCAGCCCCGGCTGGGCCACCGGCGTCACGGTGGTGCAGGTCAACGGGGGAGTCAGCCTCAACCGCCGCGCCGGCACTGCCGCGGCCACGGCCGCGATGATCGCAGACAAGGCCTCCGGCCACGCGGTGCTGCTGCCGAGCCCCGCGATCCTCGAACGGCTCGAGACCAAGCGCGCGATCGAGGCAGACCGCACGGTTGCCGCGGTGCTCGACCTTGCCCGCGACGCATCCGCATTCGTCTACAGCGCCGGGGTCGCCGACGAGAGCTCCGTGCTCGTCGAGAGCGGCTACCTGACACCGGATGACGTGGCAGAGCTGGTGCGCCGCGGCGCGGTCGGCGACGTCATCGGCCGCTACATCGATGCCGACGGCAACACGGTTGACCCCTCGCTCGATGAGCGTACGGTGGGCTTGAGCCACGCACAGCTGCGCGCCGCCGAGCTTGCCGTCTTCGTCATCGCGGGCGAGTCCAAGCACGATGTGGCCCGCGCGGTCGTCGCGAACGGGTTGTGCACAGTACTGGTCACCGATGAGGCGACCGCAGCAGCACTGCTTCTCGAAGGGAACACACCATGACAATGGAACGACAGATCGCGCTGGCCCCGGCCGAGCGCGCCATCCAGATCCTCGGCGGTGACATCACAGAGCGGGGGCTGCGTCTGCACCTCGAGGGGCTCTCCGGCGTCGACGCCGTGGGCCTAGAGCAGCGCGCCGCCGACCTCGGCAGCCGCTCGATCAAGACCACCTCGAAGGCGTGGGCTCTCGACCGCATCATCGAGCTCATCGACCTCACGACACTCGAGGGCGCAGACACGCCAGGCAAGGTGCGCTCGCTCGTGGCCAAGGCCATGAACCCCGACCCCACTGACCGCACCACGCCGCGCGTCGCGGCCGTCTGCGTCTACGGCGACATGGTGCCGGATGCCGTGGCAGCCCTCGGGGCAGCGCACGGTGACCCCGACAACGGCCTCATCTCGGTCGCCGCCGTGGCCACCGCGTTCCCCAGTGGACGCGCGTCGCTCCGCGTGAAGCTCGCCGACACGGCTGACGCCGTGGCCGCGGGTGCCGACGAGATCGATATGGTCATCGACCGCGGAGCCTTCCTCTCTGGCCGCTACGGCCAGGTCTTCGACGAGATCGTCGCGGTCAAGGAGGCCTGCCGCCGAGACGACGGCAGCTACGCCCACCTCAAGGTGATCCTCGAGACCGGGGAGCTCACCACCTATGACAACGTGCGCAGGGCATCCTGGCTGTCGATCCTCGCGGGCGGCGACTTCATCAAGACGTCGACCGGCAAGGTGGCTCCGGCGGCGACGCTGCCCGTCACACTGCTCATGCTCGAGGTCGTGCGCGACTGGCACCGCCTCACCGGCGAGAAGATTGGCGTGAAGCCGGCCGGCGGCATCCGGGCGTCGAAGGATGCGATCAAGTACCTCGTGACGGTCGTCGAGACCGTTGGAGAGGAATGGCTCGTGCCCCACCTGTTCCGCTTCGGTGCCTCGAGCCTGCTCAACGACGTGCTGCTGCAGCGCCAGAAGCTCTCCACCGGCCACTACAGCGGCCCCGACTACGTCACGCTCGACTAAGGACCCCACCATGTCATTCCTCGAATACGCCTCGGCCCCAGAGTCGACCGCGATCCTCAACCTCAAGAAGAGCTACGGCCTCTTCATCAACGGCGAGTTCGTCGACGGCAACGGAAAGCCGTTCACCACGATCTCGCCGGCGACGGAGAAGGGCATCGCAGAGATCGCCTACGCCGACTCCCACGACGTCGACCGTGCGGTCGCCGCTGCGCGCCGCGCCTACGACCGCACCTGGTCGAAGCTCAGCGGAGCCGACCGCGGCAAGTACCTGTTCCGCATCGCGCGACTCGTGCAGGAGCGCGCCCGCGAGCTCGCCGTGGCAGAGAGCCTCGACAACGGCAAGCCGATCAAGGAGGCGAGGGATGTCGACATCCCCCTCGTCGCCGCGTGGTTCTTCTACTACGCCGGCTGGGCCGACAAGCTCGACTACGCGGGCCTCGGCTCCTCGCCGCGCGCGCTCGGCGTTGCCGCCCAGGTGATTCCGTGGAACTTTCCGCTGCTCATGCTCGCGTGGAAGATCGCCCCCGCTCTCGCGGCCGGCAACACCGTCGTGCTGAAGCCCGCAGAGACCACCCCGCTCACGGCACTGCTCTTCGCCGAGATCCTGCAGCAGGCAGACCTGCCCGCCGGAGTCGTCAACATCATCACGGGTGCGGGCGACACCGGCCAGGCGCTCGTCAACCACCCGGACGTCAACAAGGTGGCCTTCACCGGCTCCACCGAGGTCGGCCGTGCCATCGCCCGCTCGGTCGCGGGCACCGGCAAGAAGGTCACCCTCGAGCTCGGCGGCAAGGCGGCGAACATCGTGTTCGACGATGCCCCGATCGACCAGGCCATCGAGGGTGTCGTCAACGGCATCTTCTTCAACCAGGGCCACGTCTGCTGCGCCGGCTCTCGCCTTCTCGTTCAGGAGAACATCCACGAGGAGGTCGTCGAGCGGCTCAAGCAGCGCCTCTCGACCCTGCGCATGGGCGACCCGCTCGACAAGAACACCGACATCGGCGCGATCAACTCGAAGGCGCAGCTCGACCGCATCCGCGAGCTCACCGACCTCGGCGAGGCGGAGGGCGGCGACCGCTGGACGGCCGACTGCGTCATCCCAGAGAACGGCTTCTGGTTTGCCCCGACCATCTTCGACAACATGTCGACGAGTTCGCGGCTGGCCCGCGACGAGGTCTTCGGGCCGGTGCTGTCGGTGCTCACCTTCCGCACCCCGGCCGAGGCGATCGCCAAGGCGAACAACACGCCATTCGGACTCTCGGCCGGCATCTGGAGCGACAAGGGATCCAAGGTGCTCGCGGTCGCCGACCAGCTCAAGGCCGGCGTCATCTGGGCCAACACCTTCAACCGCTTCGACCCCGCCAGCCCGTTCGGTGGCTACAAGGAGTCGGGCTATGGCCGCGAGGGCGGCCGCCACGGCCTCGCCGCCTACCTCGAATCCGCAGACTCTGTGGGTCGAGTAGCAGCGAAGCCGCGTATCGAGACCATCACCAAGGAGGCCTCCAAGTGAGCCGTCTAGCCGTTCCCAAGACCTACAAGCTCTACATCGGCGGCAAGTTTCCCCGCAGCGAGAGCGGCCGCACCTACGAGGTCGTCTCGACGAAAGGTGCCTTCCTGGCCAACGCGGCCAAGGCGAGCCGCAAGGATGCCCGTGACGCTGTCGCGGCAGCGCGCGCCGCGGTCGGTGGCTGGGCTGGTTCCACCGGCTACCTTCGAGCGCAGATCCTGTACCGCATCGCGGAGCTGCTCGAGGGCCGCCGTGCCCAGTTCGTCGACGAGATCGTGTCGAGCGAGGGTGTGAAGGCCGCGGCCGCCAACGAGCAGGTGGATGCCGCCATCGACCTGTGGGTCTGGTACGCCGGCTGGGCCGACAAGTACGTGCAGGTGGCTGGCAACGGCAACCCCGTCAGCGGCCCGTACTTCAACCTGTCGACCCCGGAGCCGACCGGCGTCGTCGCGATCATCGCCCCGCAACAAGGCTCGTCGCTGCTCGGGCTCGCGAGCGTCGTCGCACCGGCCGTGCTGACCGGCAACACGGTTGTCGTCGTTGCGAACGAGTCGGCTCCGCTCTCGGCGATCAGCCTCTCTGAGGTGCTGGCGACGAGCGATGTTCCGGGTGGTGTCATCAACATCCTCACCGGTTCGCCGGCCGAGATCGCCCCGTGGCTCGCCAGCCATGCCGACGTGAACGGACTCGACCTCGCGGGCGCGGAGCAACTCGACTGGGTCGACCTGCAGATCGCCGCGGCCGATACCCTCAAGCGGGTGCTCACCCCGGTATCGGGCATTCCCGCGGGGTCCATCGACCGCATCACCGCGTTCACCGAGACGAAGACGGTGTGGCACACGAAGTCGCTGATCTAGCTACTTCTCGCCGCTGGCGATCCCGCCGACGAGGCGCCACGACTTCACGGGGTCGAACGAGAGGTTCTGCTCGATGCGCAGGTCGACGGTGTCGCCGTCGAGGTCGATTCGGATCATGACGACGTAGGGCGTCTCAACGGCGCGCGCTTCGACGAGCAGGGTCATGTCGTCAATCCATCCGCCGGCTGCCGCAGCGCGGGTTGCTGATTCAAGGAATGGGGGTTTGATCTCAGCGATGACGGTGTCAGCCGCACCAACGCGGACGCGTGGCAGCTCGTTACGGGCTACTGCGATCTGTACGACTTCCTCTTCGGACTCGGCGTCGACATGGAAGCCACCAAGACGGAGGTCACCTTTGGGCCCGAAGGCAGCGAGCAAACCATTGCCTTGTGGGGATGGAAGGGCGGCAGCTACCTCAACATGGGTCCCGGAACGGAGCTCGGGTGGTACACCGAGCCAACGGGTGGCCTTCTGGGCAATGCGTTGGGTGCTCTGGGATGGTTTGGGGTTGACAAGGAGGGCTATATCCCGGCCATGTCGGTGAGCATCGCGCGTACGAGCGACCCCGAGAATCCGGTCGCAGCCTATGACCCGGGGAAGCAGGCGTGGACCGGGGTCTACGCCTCGCAGATGGGAGACTTGGACAAGGAAGACATCATCGTGACGATGACGGTCGACCTTTCAGACAACGACGCGGCGTTCGAAGCATTCTTCAACAGCAAGAAGGCCGAAGACAACGGCTGGACGTTTGACAGGGAAACTCGAATAGGGACACTGCAATATCGGAGAAGGAGAAAGGCGAGGGTTCGATGAGGAAGTTTCTATCGGGGCTGGTCGCGCTCTTCTGCGTGGTTGCGCTCTCGTCATGCTCACTTCTGTCTCCCTTTATAAATGTAGACGGGCAGGCGGATGCTCGAATGGAGCAGATCGCTGCCGCAATAAACAGTCATGATGCTGTTGCGCTGAAGGCGATGTTCTCCTCGCGCGCGCTCGAGGACGCCACGGACATCGACGAGGGGTTGGACCACTTTCTCTCGTTCTTCCCGAGCGGCGTAGATACTTGGGAGCGCGACGAGCTCGGTTCCACAAGCAGCAATGACTTCGTAAAATGGACCAAGTTGGTGTCGGCCGACTACAAGGTGTCCGCGGATGGGAACGACTACTGGTTGCACTTCGAGGACTTCACGGTCAATGACAACCTTGACCCCGACAACGTCGGGATCTATGGGCTAGGGGTAGTCCCGTGGTCTGACGACATCCATTCCGGTCCAACGGATGCGATGCTCTATTGGGCAAGCGCCATTGAGCTTGATGCGAGTAATGAGGAAGGCTACCCGGGCGTCTACGTTGGACATGACGATAAGCAGTTATCGCTTCACCGGCTGCCCGATCTCCTGGAGGAGTTGAATTCCCAAGACGACAGCGGGCTGGAGTACAGGTTCACCGACTACGCGCAGGCCGAGCATGCGGCGGAGCTCGAAGAGGGGATAGCGGAGTTGTTTGCGTTCATCCCGGGCCGTGATGTTGTCGCGCAGGACGAGCAGTCCGAGCCCACGGTGCGCGAAAACTCGGACGGCGGCGAGGAGCAGTTGCTGCTGCTGTCGAAATTCCGGGTGAGTTCCGGGGGAGTGGAGTACTGGTTGTTCTGCGCGGATTTCCGGGAGAACACGATCGACCCGAGCAATCTCGGCATCTACGCGATCGGTGCTGCCCCTCGCACGGAATCCGGGGACTCGCCCGCGGAGCGGGCATTGTTTGCCTGGGGCGACTCGTTCGGCGTTGACGCCAGCGTTCCGCCTGGTGTGTTCGTCTCTAGATAGCTGGCCAGCAGCATCCGCGTCGGCATGTCAGCTGCCGCTGGCGATCCCGCCGACGAGTCGCCACGACTTCACGGGGTCGAACGAGAGGTTCTGCTCGATGTGCAGGTCGACGGTGTCGCCGTCGAGGTCGATTCGGATCGTGACGACGTAGGGCGTCTCAACGACGCGCGCCTCGACGACAAAGCTCGTGTCGTCGATCCACCCGCCGGATGCCGCGACCGGCTCCACGGCGCCGCCCACCAGCAGTGTGCCGCCCTGCACCCACTCGCCAGCGGCGAAGGGGATGCGGTGCTCGTCGATCGACAGCACCTGGTCGACGATCGAGGCGGTCTTGACCTTCAGCGGGTTGGTCGGGAAGTAGAACCGCTGCGAGTACCGGCGCGCAGTCGCGGGCAGGGTCGGCGTCTCGAGCACCGCGGGAATCTCGGCCGAGGATGGCGCAGCCTCTAGGGCCGGCACGAGCCTGTCGAAGACCACGTCGGCCACCGCACCCATGTCGGCCACGCCGCTCGTGATGACGATCACGGCGTCTAGCTCGTCGTGCACGATGACGAACTGGCCGAAGGCGCCGTCGCCGCGGTAGCTGCCGTCGCGGTTCTGCCAGAACTGGTAGCCGTATCCGGCCTGCCAGTCATCGGATCCGTCGCCATTCGGCACGAGGTTCGACGTCGCCTCGTCGACCCACTCCGCTGGCACCAGCTGCGCGCCTTCCCACTGGCCGTGCTGCAGGTAGAGCTGGCCGAACCGTGCCACGTCTTCTGCGAGCACGCGCAGCCCGAAGCCGCCGACGTCAATGCCCTCCGGCGACTGCTCCCAGCGCGGGTTGTTGATGCCGAGTGGCAAGAAGAGGCGCGGCCGCAAGTACTCGGTGAGGGTGAGCCCGGAGCGCTTCTGCATGATCGCCGAGAGCAGGTAGGTGGCCCCGGTGTTGTAGACGAAGGTCGTGCCCGGCACGTGCGGCACGGGCTCGGCGAGAACGGCGCTGGCCCAGGTTCCCTCGGCGCGACCGAGGCTGGCCATGGTGTCTGCCGCGTGCCCCGTCGTCATTGTCAGAAGGTGGCGCACGGTCATCGCGGTGAGGTTCGGTTCGGGGTCGGCTGGGGCATCCTCGGCAAGGAGGTCGACCACGCGACTGTCGAGGGTGAAGAGGCCCTCGGTGATCGCCAGGCCGACCGCCGTCGACGTGAAGCTCTTGCTGATCGAGAACAGCAGTTGCGGCAGGTCGGCGGTGTACGGCTGCCACCACGACTCGGCGATGACGGAGCCGTGCCGAAGCACGAGGATGCCGTGCATCCCCCCAAGCGCGTCGAGCGCCTCGATCGCGGCACGAATGCCGGCGGACGAGGCACCCTGCGCCTCGGGAGTGGAGCGAGGTAGCGGGTTCACCGTGTCAGTGTACGACCGGAGAGCCGCCCTCCTGAGCGGCCGGCTTGCGGATGAAGAACGCGAGCGGGATCGCAGCCA
>NZ_JBXMIS010000118.1:0-28328 GCF_057073975.1 Conyzicola sp.
GTGTGCTCTTCCGATCTTAGGCGTCGGCGTGGTCGGCGACGAAGCAGTCGTAGCCGGGCACCATCGCCGCGAGGATGAAGTCGGACGCACCCATGGTCAGACTGCTCAGCGCCCCCGCGCCGGCCGCCGCCACGTTCTCCCCCGCCTCCGACCACCAACCGAGTCCGGTGGGGTCGGTGCGCTGCACCGGGTTGTTGCCCGTGGAGGCATAGGGCTGCTGGGTGGAATCCAGGGCCGGGTCGACGGTGAGGAACTGCCCTGTCGCCGCGTCGTAGTCCCGCGCCCGCAAGTACAGCAGCCCCGTATCCGGGTCGGTCCAGTTGCCGGTGAACCCGAACCGCGACACCGCCGTGCCGACGTGCGAGACCAGCGCCCCGAACGCGTCGAAGGTGGCCGTGGCACCCACGTCGCCATCCTCATCGGTGATCAGCCGAGGAGTGCCGAGCAGATCCGTGCTCAGGTACTCGGTCTCCCCCGCCCCATCGACCTGCGCCAAAGGCGTCGACGACGGGCCGTAGATGAAACGGTGCTCGCCGTCATCCAGCAGCAGCGGCAAGCCGCCGACGGTCGACCAGGTGAAGTGCTTCGTGGTGGTGCCGACGGTGCGCGACTGGCGGAGGCCACGTCCGTCCGACGTGTACGCAACGGTCGCCGTCGGCGTCTGCACCGACTCCAGCGCCCCCGAAGGCGAGTACTCGTAGCTCGTCAACAGCTGCGGATCGGCCACCGTAGCGGCCGTGGTCGCCGAGACCCGCGAGCCCTTCGCGTCGTAGGCGAAAGCTGTTGCTGGGCCCGTCGCCGGAGTCGCCGACACCACCTGCTGCGCGGGGTTGTAGGCAAGCTCCACTCCGGACTGGGTCGTCGTCAAGAGGCCAGCCGACGTTGCCGCCAGCGTGGACGTGGCCGCAGTGCCCCCAGACTGCGTTGCTGCGACAGAGGCCAGCTGCGACAGCTCGTCGAATCCGTAGTCGTTCGATACCGAGATGCCATCGAGCACGGCCGTCGTGCTGGTCAGCTGCCCCGCATCGTCGTAGGCGTAGCCGAAGTCGGCGAGAGCGTCGTTCGTCGTGCCCGTCTCAATGCCGGTGAGCTGCCCGGCCGGGTCGTAGCTGCGCTGCTCGGCGACGCCGTTCGGCAGAACCTGGTCGAGCAGCTGACCGTCGGGAGTCCAGCTGAACGTCGTCGTCTCGCCCAACCAGTCGGTGAGCGATGTCATCTGGCCGGCTGCGTCGTAGGTGTAGTCGACGTCGTCGCCGCCGGGGTAGGTCACTGTCGTGAGCTGTCCGACGTCGTCGAACTCGTAGCCAACCGTGTCGCCCGCCCCGTTCTGCTCCGACTCCAGTCGACCAGCCGCGTCGTAGTCGTAAGACGTGGTTCCCGTCGCATCCGCCATCGACGTCACTCGCCCCAGCGAGTCATGCGTGTACGTCGTGTCGGTCGCCGAGGGATCGCTGTAGTGCACGCGCTCGACCTGGCCGCCGGCGTTGTACGTCAGCGTCGTCGTCGACCCGTCGGGCAGGGTTGCCACCTGGATGCGACCAGCAGCGTCATAGGAATACGACGTGGCCAGGCCGCCCGGTTCCACCTTCGACGCCAGCAGCCCACCGGCGCTGTAGGCGTAGGTGGTCTCCTTGCCGTCAGGGTTGGTGAGCTTGGCGAGTTGGCCGTTGAGGTTGTATTCCGACAGCTGGGTGCTTCCGTCAGGAAGCGTCACGCGATCGGGCAACCCGCTCGAGTTGTAGCGGATCGCAGTGACCCTGCCGAGCGGATCAGTCGACGTCAGCGGCTGACCGGCCGGGTTGTAGGTCAGGTGGGAGTCGTCGCCGTTGGCGTCGACAGATGAGAGCACCTGACCGGCGTCGTCGTAGGTGACCGAGGACACAGCACCCGACGGGAGCGTCGCGGAGAGCGGGCGCCCGGCGCCGTCGTAGGCATAGCTCGTGACGCGGCCGAGTGGATCGGTGGTGGAGGTCAGCTGCCCGAGCGCGTTGTAGGCGTTCGTCGTGATGTGGTCGTTGGCGTCCTTGACCGTGGCCAACTGCCCCGAGGGCGTGTAGGTGAAGCGTGTCACCTTGCCGGCGGCATCCGTCGTCGAGGTGACCTCCCCCGCGAGGTTGTATGCCGTCGAGACGACATCCCCGTTGGGAGCGGTGACCGACGTCACTTCTCCTGCCGGGTTGTAAGTGTATTCGGTCGTCTCGTTCGCGGCATTGGTGGTCGAGAGAACCCGACCGACGGCATCCGTCTCAACACTCGTGAGTGCGCCTCCCGGCTGCGTCTGGGAGGTGACGAATCCAGCAGGGTTGTAGCCGAGGGATGTCGTGCGACCATCTGGATCTGTCGCCGAGGTCAGTAAACCGACGGAGTTGTACCCGTAGGTGGTGATCGCGCCCGCCGCGTTCGCGAACGATGCAACCGTTCCGGCCGGATTCGGAGTCCAGTGCAGGGTTCCCGAGGGCGAGACCGCCTCGAGCAGGTTGCCCGTTGCGTCGTAACTCATGGTGGTCACGCGACCGAGCGGGTCGGTCATCGACGTCGGCTCGTTGAGCGCGTTGTAGGTCCAGAGGGTCGTACGCCCCAGTGGATCGAACTTGGCGGTCAAGTTGCCCGCGGCGTCGTAGTTGAAGTTCATCGTTTTGCCGAGCGGATCGACAATCTGCACGACGTTGTTCGCCGAGTCGTAGAAGTACTGCGTGGTTGCCGCGAGCGCTGTGCCAGCAGCCTTGGTCTGCTGCGACAGGCGACCGTTGGCGTAAACCTCGACCGTCTGCGCCCCAGAGGGATCGGTGATGGTGGTCGTGCTGCCGCTGTACGCGAACGTCATGACCCGTCCGAGCGGATCGGTTTGCTGGGTCACCTTGTTGGCGGAGTTGTAGACGTTCGTGGTTACGCGTGCGCCAGGGGTGGTGAGAGTCGTCATCCGGTGAGAAGCGTCGTACCCGTACGTGGTGACGGAGCCATCGACAGCGGTCGCCGAGACGAGGTTGCCTGCCGTGTACGCATAGGTGGCCTCGCGACCAGCTGAGTCCGTGACCGCCACCACCCGGTCGTTGGCCCAGGTGAGGTGAATCCATCGCCCGCCCGAGGCGGTCTGGTCGGTGAGGTGCCCTGCGGTGTCGTAGGTGTAGGTGACGGTGTTGCCGTTCGGGTCGCTCGACGAGACGAGCTGCCCGGCCGTGTTGAAGGTGAAGACCTCGGTGGCGTTTCGGGTGAACGTCCAGCCTGTCGGGCCGTAGAGCAGCGTTGCGCGCATCTGCATACTTGCTAAGTACTGATCGCCGATCGATTGCGAAAAGGCGACCATTGTGCCGTTTTCCTGAACTACCTCCACCTGTTTCGGGCGAGGGTCGGCGGTATCGCCGGCGAGCGTGACCCGCAGGCGCGACGCGAATCCCGGAGACCAACCGAACCCGAGTGGCCCATCGACCGACGCGACCTTCGACGAGTAAGTGCGCGCCAGTGACAGGCCGGGTCCTGCGCCTGACAGCGCCATGTCTGTCTGAGGCAGATAGAATTCGCCGGTCGCCGAGTTGACAGGATCGCCGTGCGAGCACTGGCAGCTATTCGCGGAGGGGTTGCCGCCGCCCGCTGTCGGTTCTGCGCCACAGCCGGTCGAATTGTAGAGGGGCGCCGACGTCGCTTGGATGTCCTGGAGCACTGGTGGAACGCTGCTCCGGCTTGCGACGTAGGCGACATAGACATGGCGGTCGCATAGTGGCTTGACAGCGTCGGAGCGCGTCGTGCCCGCCGCCAACCCTCGCGCCGTCTGGTCGATGAGGAAGGTTCCGTACACGGAGTTTGTCGCTTGATTCCCGGTCCATGCCAATTCCACACCAGCCAGGTTGGCCGACCGGACGTTCAGAACGATGGTCCAAGGCAGGCGCGACGCCGCCACGGTGTTTGAAGTCGCCTGGATGTCCTGCACCGCCGCAAGGCTCTGGGGGTTGCCTCCAGCGCCCACCACAGCGATGTATTCATGCGGCCCTCCGGTCAGGAATCCGCCGCTCGGCTTACACGTCGCACCCATTGTGCAAGTTCCTGCCAGCAGACCGGTTGTGATGTCAAATACGTATGTGCTGTAGGCACCGTTCGTCTTTGAAACATCTTGGTTGGCCGTGGCAGTGGGCATCGGGGCGGATTGCGTCGCAAATACTGGGTTCGTTGCTGCCAACGTCAGTGTCCACGGCTTTCTCGTGACGGTCACCACATTGCTGATGGCTTGAACGTCTTGCACCGCACTGACGGTCGTGGCGGTTCCGCTGGCACCGACTACGGCGACATAGGATCGCGGTCCCCCAGACTTCACTGTTCCGGGGACCGCATTGCTACAGGTCAGCCCGGTTGTGCACTTGCTAGTCAGCGCGCCTGTCGTCGTATCGAACAGGTACGTCGTGTAAGAGCCCGCGCTGCCAGACAGGTTCTGGTTCATCGTTGCCGTGAGGGAGACAGGCTCTCCTGCAGCGAACTCTGTCAGGCTGGTTCCGAGGGCCACCGTCCATACCTCGCGATCGGCAGTGACCATATTGCTTGTAGCTTGAAGGTCTTGAACCGTCGAGTATGTCGTCGCCCCGCCCTTCGCCACTACGGCAACGAAATCGTGTGGCGCTCCTGTATAGAACTTCGTTGACGATGACGAGCAGGTGGTGCCGGTGCTAGCGCACCTCGCTACTTGCCGGCCTGTTGTTGCATCGAACAAGTACGTTTCAAACGATCCTCCCGCGGCAGCAAGATCTTGGTTGGTGGTGGCCGTGAGCGTGACGGAATCCCCAGCGGCGAAAGTGGTCTTGTTGGTCGTCAGCACGACGACCCAGGGTTTGCGCTTCAGCTGAATCTCGGAACTGGTCGCCTGCACATCCTGAAGCGATACCAGCGCAGGTGAGCTCGCTGCCGCCGCTACGACTGCGACATACGAGTGTGGGCCACCAGTTAAGAACGGCGTGTTCGTTCGGGTGCACGTGGTTGAGTTAGTACATCCGGTGCCGTATTGGCTGACGAAAGCACTTGTCGTCTTGTCGAAGATGAAGATCTTGTAAGCGCTGTTGGCTGCTTGGTTGGCTGTGGCAGTAAACGTTACTGCCTCGCCGGCAGCAAACTCCGTAGCAGTAGTCGCAAGAGTCACCGTCCACAGCGCTCGCGCCACGGAAACCGAGGCCGACGTCAGGCTATGAACCGTTGCCACGTAGACATGCGCTGGACCCGTCGAGAACGACGTTGTGACCGAGCAGGTAGTGCCGGTTGTGCAGCTCTTCAGAGTCGCGCCGGTGTTCTGGTCGATGATTCGGATCGTTCCGCCCGTGGGCGCAACGTTGACATCCGTTGTCGCTGTGAGGGTCGCCACGGAATTGGTCAAGAACTCCGTCTTGTCAGTGGCAAGGGTGATCGTGCTGGGCGCGACGGGCGGGTCGACGGCGCTAGCTCCCGGAACCGCCAGCAAGGGCGTCGTCGACTCCACCGCGACGAAGAGGGTTGCCACGAGAACCGAGGCGACGAAAAGGGAAAGCAGGGCTCGAACCTGCGTGCGCGAGTCGCGACGATTCATCGCCAGCCTCAGTTCTGTGGGAAGGACATGAGGCCAGTCCGACACTCATCGCAAAGCTAGCGTTGCTCAACTCTCCCCATCAAGTCGGCGGATGGGGGGACAGACAACGCGGTCGCCGATCGGCCGACGGGGGCTAACCCCCAAATCAGCCGTCCGGAGGAGGCACCCGGGCCACACCCTCCCTAGGCTGGCAATCATGAGGACTATTTCATGATCGAAGCAACCGGCCTGAGCAAGCACTACGGCTCCAAGACCGCTGTCGACAACGTCAGTTTCACCGTCAAGCCCGGGCAGGTCACCGGCTTCCTTGGGCCGAATGGCGCGGGCAAGTCGACCACCATGCGCATGATTGTCGGGCTCGACCGTCCGTCATCCGGCAACGTGACCGTCAACGGCAAGCACTATGCCGACCACCACGCTCCCCTGCGCGAGGTCGGCGTGCTGCTCGACGCAAAGGCCGTGCACACCGGCCGCAGCGCGCTGAACCACCTGCTCGCCGTGGGCGCGACGCACGGCATCGGGCGCAAGCGCGTCGACGAGGTCATCGCGCTCACCGGCCTGCAGTCGGTCGCGAACAAGCGCGTCGGCGGGTTCTCGCTCGGCATGGGCCAGCGCCTCGGTCTCGCGGCCGCCCTTCTCGGCGACCCGGCCACCCTCGTGCTCGACGAGCCCGTCAACGGACTCGACCCCGAGGGCGTCATGTGGGTGCGCCAGCTCACCCGCCACCTCGCTGCGGAGGGCCGCACCGTGCTGCTCTCGTCGCACCTCATGAGCGAGATGGCCCAGACCGCCGACCACATCATCGTGCTCGGTCGTGGCCGCGTGATCGCCGACGCCCCCGTCGCCGACATCGTCGCCACCTCCACCGGCACGGCCGTGACGGTACGCACGCCGGATGCCGCCCGCCTCACCAAGCTGCTGTCTGGAATCGAGGCGACCGTCACATCCACGGCGCCCGACCTTCTGATCGTCAACGGCATCACCGCGCCACGCATCGGCGAACTCGCCGCTGCCGAGCGCATCGTGCTGCACGAGCTCACGCCGACCGTCGGCTCGCTCGAGGACGCCTACATGCAGCTCACCGCCGACGACGTGGAGTACCACGCCGGCGGCTTCCCCACCCCGCAGGAGGATGCACGATGACCACGACCACCGCCCCGGCCCTGCCGGGTGTCAGCTTCGGCGGCATCCTCGTCTCTGAGTGGATCAAGCTGCGCAGCCTGCGCTCGACGGTGTGGTGCTACATCATCCTCATCCTCATCACGGTCTCGCTCGCCCCGCTGCTCTCGCTGCTGGTCGCCTCTGAGAGCGGTCGGCCCGGCATGGCGATCGACTTCGAGACCAGCCAGGCCACCGCGGCTCAGATGGTCACGGTGAGCATCGGCTTCGGCCAGCTCGTGGTGAGCGTGCTGGGCGCACTCGTCATCACCGGCGAGTACGGCACCGGCATGATCCGCTCCACGTTCAGCGCGGTGCCGAAGCGCCTTCCCGCGCTGTTCGGCAAGGCTGCGGTCTTCGCGATCGTGACCTTCGTCGTCAGCTTCGTCGCCCTCACGGTCAGCCTGCTCGTGTCGCTGCCCGTGCTGGCCGGCGGCAACATCACGGTCGACCTGACCGACGGCAAGCTCTGGCTGACCATCGTCGGGGCCGCCGCCTACCTCGTCGGCATCGGGCTCTTCTCCCTCGCGATCGGCGCGATCGTGCGCAATAGCGCTGGCGGCATCGCGACGGCCCTCGGGGCAATCCTCGTGCTGCCGTCGATCGTCGGCATCTTCGTTGCCGTGACGCAGGCAGAGTGGGCCGCCAACCTCGGCAACCTGCTGCCGAGCACAGCGGGAGGCAGGCTCTACGCCTACCCGACCGAGGTATTCGTCGACCCGATGCAGGTGGTTGCCCCACTCGAGCCCTGGCAGGGCGGGCTCGTGCTGCTCACCTGGATCGCGGCACTCTTCGTGCTCGCATCGGTGCTGCTGAAGCGGCGCGACGCGTAGCATCCGCTCTATCGACGGCCCTCTGCGCGAGCAGGGGGCCGTCGTGCGTCACGGGGTCAGCAGTACAGCGGCCGCAACGAGGACCGCGGCGCACGCGAGCTGCACGACAAGCCACCCCCGTGCGCTCCCCCGTCGCGCCACCACATACGCGGTGACACACGACGCGACCGCCAGCACGAGCACGGGTGCGAGATCGTATGGCGCGAACTCGAAGACGACGAGAGCCGCCTCCGACGATATGACGCTCACGACGAGTGCCGCGATGATCCACCGCACGCGACCACCCAGCAGAGTGACCCATGGCGGCTCGTGTTGCTGGGCTCGCACGACCTCGACGGCCTTCGGGTGGTTCGCACGCAGCACCGATGGCAGCGACAGGATGCCGAAGACCTGCACCATCGGCGCGATGAGCGCCCCGTCGATCGCCCCGAGAAAGACGGGCCCGGTGCCAGCGATGCGCACGGCCGCGAACAGGGCGAGCACGTCGAGCAGCGAGTAGACGACCATGGCGACGACCGTTGAGCGCTGCACGCCGATGACACCGGACAACGCGGCACCGACCAGCATCGCGACAAGGTAGGCGAGCACCGTGAGGCCAACCACGAGCGCGAGCCCGGCGATGATGCCAACATGCGCGTCGAGCTGCCCGACCCTGGTCTGGATGTCGACCATCGCCTCCTCAGACACGAGCACGATGAGCGCAGGCACCCCGCACACGATGAGCGCCCAGAACCGCAGGCGACCGGCGGTGCGGATGAGGCGGCCGAAATCCACCCCAAGCAGCGCGGCGCGCTCTGCGGGAGTGGGGGCCTCGCGCACAGCGGCGACGAGGTCTGTCGTCTCGGGTGCGGCATCCATTCGCCCAATGTAGGCGCTCGGGCGCCCCGCCATAGACTGGATTCGCTATGGACTTCGACTGGATCGCCTTCTGGACGTCTGTCAGCGCCTTCTACGAGGCGGGCGGACCGCTGCTGCACATCGCGGTGATCGTCGGCGTCTCCGTGCTCGTGCGCATCGTATTGCAGTTCGTCATCAGGCGAGTCGTCGACCGCATCGTCAACGGCGTCAAGAAGAAGCAGGGCGCCGAAGACACGATGGCCCTGCAGAACTCACCGCTCGCCGCCGTGCGCATCGTGCAGCGCACGCGCACCCTCGGTTCTGTGCTCAGCAGTGTGCTGACCACGGTGATCGTCATCGTCGCTGTGCTTCTCATCGTCACAGCGATCAACAAGGATCTCACCGGCGCCTTCTCGCTCATCACCGCCGCGCTCGGTGCCGGTCTCGGCTTCGGTGCCCAGAACATCGTTAAAGACATTCTCAACGGACTCTTCATGGTCGGCGAGGATCAGCTCGGCGTCGGCGACGTCGTCGACCTCGGCCCCGCCACGGGCGTCGTCGAGTACGTCGGCGTTCGCGTGACGCAGGTGCGCGACGTCAACGGAACCCTCTGGTTCGTGCGCAACGGCGAGATCCTTCGCGTTGGCAACATGTCGCAGGGCTGGTCGCGCGTGATAATCGACCTCGCGGTTCCCTACGACAGCGACATCGAGCACGTTCAGACGAGGATGCTCGAGACGGCGAGCGAGCTGGCCGCCGACCCCAAGTGGCGCACTCGCATCCTCGAGAAGCCAGAGATCTGGGGCCTCGAGTCGATCTCGGCAGAGGCCATCGTCATCCGCCTTGTCATGAAGACCCGCTCCGGCTCGAAGGACGATGTTGCGCGTGAACTGCGCATCCGTCTCAAGCGCGCGCTCGACGAGCTCGGCATCAAGCTGCCCAAGCTCAACAGCATCATTCTGAGCGGGCCGGAGGGCGCGACGAGCGTCGCCGGAGCCCGCCCGCCGAAGACCCGGCCGATCGTTGTTCCGCCGAGCGATGAGCTCAAGGCATCAACCCGCAAGGCAGCGTCGCGAAGGGCGAACTCCAATGGCTGAAGACTCTCTGACCCTGCGCAGCGGGCCCGGCGGCAAGTCGGTGCAGGGCAACTTCTGGGAGCAGATCGGCGGTCGCCCGACCTTCGAGAAGCTCGTTCGCGCGTTCTACGAGGGCGTGCGCACCGACGAGGTGCTGTGGCCGATGTATCCAGAGGCCGACCTCGAGGGCGCGATTCAGCGCCTCACCGGGTTTCTCGAACAGTACTGGGGCGGGCCCGGCACCTACTCAGAGCAGCGCGGACACCCGCGACTGCGCATGCGGCACCTGCCGTTCAAGGTCAACCCGGATGCCCGCGACCGCTGGCTGACCCACATGCGCGCCGCCCAGGACACCCTCGGCCTCTCTCCCCTGCAGGACGCCACGCTCTGGACCTACCTCGAGCGCGCCGCCCACTCGATGGTCAACACCTTTGACGAGTAGCAGGATCGTCGTCATGGGCGTCAGCGGCGCCGGCAAGACGACGGTCGGAATCGAGCTTGCCCGTCTCGCCGGTTTGCGATTCGAGGATGCCGACGGCCTGCATCCGGCGACGAACGTCGCGAAGATGGCGGCCGGCACCCCGCTGACCGACGCAGACCGCTGGCCATGGCTCGCGCTTGTCGGGCAGCGCCTCGCCGACTCCCCCGACGGACTCGTCATGGCGTGCTCCGCGCTCAAGCGGGTCTACCGTGACGCGATCCGCGCCGCCGCACCCGACACCGTCTTCGTGCTGCTGAGCGTGCCGCGGGCAGAGCTCTCCGACCGCGTGACCAACCGCCCTGGCCACTTCATGCCGGTGTCGCTGCTCGACTCGCAGCTCGACACGCTCGAGCCCCTCGAAGCCGACGAGTCGGGTGTCGTCGTCGACTCCGAGGGGGGCGTATCCGCCACCGCGGAGCGGGCGCTAGCGAGCCTCTCGAAGACCCTGCTCTAGCGGGGTCGTGGGGCGGCCGATGAGCTCGCTGAGGGTGCCCGGCGTGTGGCCGAGCAGCCCGTCACGGATGTTGCCGTCGAGGCCGACGACGAAGCCGATCGTTCCCTCATCCAGTCCGAAGCCGGCGAGCACCTCCGCGTGCTCCTCCGGGCTCACCGAGCGGTGCACGACCGGAGTGCCGAGGATCCCTGCCGCGACGACCGCGAACTCGTCGAAGTCCCATGCAATGTCGCCGGAGAGCTCGTAGACCTTGCCCTCGTGTCCGGGCGTCGACAGCACGACGGCGGCAGCCTCCGCGTAGTCCGTGCGAGACGCGCTCGAGACGCGCCCGCCCGCGGTGCTCGTGACGATCTCGCCAGAAGCCGCCTGCTCGAGGGTGCCGCTGTAGTTCTCGGTGTACCAGCCGTTGCGCAGGATGGTCGACGGGATGCCGGAGGCGGCGATGATCTCCTCCGTCGCCTTGTGCTCTGGCGCCAGGATCAGCGCAGAGGTGGTTGCCGCTGGCGCGCTCGTGTACACGAAGTGCTTCACCCCGGCCGCAGCGGCCGCGTCGATGACGGTCTTGTGCAGCGGCACCCGCGTGCCCGGCACGCTCGCCGAGATGAGCAGCACGGAGTCGACGCCCTCGAGGGCAGCCGCCACACTCGCGGCGTCCTCGTAGTCGAGGTGCACGGCAGGCACGGCAGTGATCTTCTCCGGGGTGCGGGCGCCCGCGCGGATCTGCTCCGCCGGCACTCCTCTGTTCAGCAGTGAGTCGATGACAAGAGTTCCAAGGTGGCCGGTCGCGCCGGTGATGAGAATGGTCATGACTGTGCCAACGGCAGCTCGGTGTGAATACTTCCCAATCGACAGTACCCACTTTTAGGTAAGCTACTCTGCATGACGATCGCGACTCTCAACGAGCACGGATTCACCGCCGGGGTGCTCCCCGCGAACTGCCCATCGCGCACCGTGCTCGACCATGTCTCGAGCAAGTGGGGCGTGCTCGTGCTCATGGCGCTCACGGCGGAGCCGAGCCTGCGCTGGAGCGGACTGCGCCGCACGATCGAGGGGGTGAGCGAGAAGATGCTCGCCCAGACGCTGCGCACCCTCGAGAACGACGGGCTCGTGCTGCGCGTCGCGCTGCCGGTGATCCCCCCGCACGTCGAGTACAGCCTCACCCCGCTCGGCCGCGAGCTCACCGA
The DNA here is from genome assembly GCF_057073975.1 of Conyzicola sp. Classification (NCBI taxonomy): domain Bacteria; kingdom Bacillati; phylum Actinomycetota; class Actinomycetes; order Micrococcales; family Microbacteriaceae; genus Conyzicola; species Conyzicola sp. The sequence goes on from NZ_JBXMIS010000118.1 coordinate 11,563, forward strand.
CCGGCTCGTGCCGCTGATGGACTGGATCGCGGCGAACGCCGACGACATCCTCGCCCCTTAGCCTGCACCCAACCCACATTCGCAAAACAGGAAGGTGGGTTGCTGCTGTGGCTAACGTGCACGATGTCGACACAACCAGCCACGTTGGGCACACTGGTCACCGATCTTCCTGTTTTGCGCATCGACGCGAAGAGAAGCGAAGTGAGACGAAGGAGTCTTTATGGGTGACACCGCTGACGCACTCATCATCGGAGCCGGGCTCGCGGGCCTCGTCGCCGCGGCCGAGCTTGTCGAGGCGGGCAAGCGCGTCACCATCCTCGAGCAGGAGCCAGAGGCAAGCCTCGGCGGCCAGGCCTGGTGGTCGTTCGGCGGATTGTTCCTCGTCGACTCGCCAGAGCAGCGCCGCATGGGCATCCACGACTCCCTCGACCTCGCCCGGCAGGACTGGCTCGGCTCCGCCGGCTTCGACCGCGAGAACGACCGCTGGCCGCGCCAGTGGGCAGAGGCCTACCTTCAGTTCGCCGCCGGAGAGAAGCGCGCCTACCTTCGCCAGAAGGGCGTGCGCTTCTTTCCCGTCGTCGGCTGGGCAGAGCGCGGCGGCTACACCGCCAACGGGCACGGCAACTCTGTGCCCCGCTTTCACATCACCTGGGGCACCGGCCCCGGCGTGGTCGAGCCTTTCGAGCGCATCGTGCGGCAGGGAGTGGTCGACGGGCTTGTGACGCTACTGTTCCGCCACCGGGTCGACGGCCTCGTCGTCGAGAACGGCGCGGTCGTCGGGGCTCGCGGCGCGATCCTCGAACCGGATGCCGCCGCCCGCGGCGAGGCAAGCACCCGCACCGAGATCGGCGAGTTCGACCTGCGGGCGGCAGCCACGATCGTCACGAGCGGCGGCATCGGCGGCAACCACGACCTCGTGCGCGAGCTCTGGCCTGCCGACATGGGCGAGGCACCGAGGCACATGCTGACCGGGGTGCCGGCCCACGTCGACGGGCGCATGCTCTCGATCGCCGATGACGCCGGTGCCCACCTCATCAACGGCGACCGGATGTGGCACTACGTCGAGGGAATCACCAACTTCGATCCCGTCTGGGCCCGCCACGGCATCCGGATCCTGCCCGGGCCCTCGAGCCTCTGGCTCGACGCCACCGGCAAACGCCTGCCCGTTCCCCTCTTTCCCGGCTTCGACTCGCTCGGCACCCTTCGGCACCTGCGCACGACCGGATACGACCACTCGTGGTTCATCCTCACGCAGGCGATCATCGAGAAGGAGTTCGCCCTCTCTGGCAGCGAGCAGAACCCCGACCTCACCGGCAGGAGCGTGCGCGAGCTGCTGCGGCAGCGCCTTGGCAAGGGCGCGACGGGGCCTGTCGAGGCCTTCAAGGAGAAGGGAGAGGACTTCTTCGTTGCCGACACTCTCGACGAGCTGCTCGCGAAGATCGACGACGGCGTCATCGACATCGCGCGCGCCAAGCAGGAGGTCGAGTACCGCGACCGGCAGCTCGGCAACCCGTTCTCGAAGGACGCGCAGATAAACGATCTACGTCAGGCGCGCAGCTACCGCGGTGACCGGCTCATCCGGGTCGCCAAGCCCCATCGGCTGCAGGACCCATCCACAGGTCCTCTCATCGCCGTCAAGCTGCACATCGTCACGCGCAAGACGCTCGGCGGCATCGAGACGAACCTCGACGGGCAGGCGGTGCGTGGCGGCAGCGGCGAGGTCATCCCTGGCCTCTACGCGGCGGGCGAGGCGAGCGGATTCGGCGGCGGCGGCATGCACGGCTACCGCTCGCTCGAGGGCACCTTCCTCGGCGGCTGCATCTTCAGCGGGCGGCAGGCGGGCCGCGCGGTGGCCGCAGACCTCTAGCCGGAGATAGGCTTCGTGGTGAAAACGAAGGAGCCTCAGATGAGCGACCCGACCGCCCCTGCGGCAATCCCCGCTGGCTGGTACCCCGACCCCTCCGGTGTGCAGCAGCAGCGCTGGTGGGACGGCATGCAGTGGACCCAGTCCACCCAGCCGACGCCGTACGCCGCAATGACTCCGTACTCGGCCGAGGGCACGAACTTCTCGACGAGCAGCGGGGTCAACCCGAACACCCGCGCGGTCTGGGCGATCGCTCTCGCACCGCTGCTGGTCATCCCCGAGCTCGTGATCCTGTTCGCGACCGGCTCGATGACGCCCGACGTGTTCATGGACCCCGCTGCAGACATGGGTGCCATCAACGCCGCAGACCTGATTCTTCGCGTCGTCGCCTACACCCTCGTCATCGTGCTGGCCGCCGCCGACTGGCGCGAGCTTGCTCGACGCGGGGTCGATCGGCCATTCCACTGGGCCTACGCCTTCCTCGGCATCGTGTACATGATCGGACGAACGGTTGTCGTCAAGCGCCGCATGGGCCGCGGTCTCGCCCCGTTGTTCGTCTGGATCGGCTGCATCGTCGCCTCCTGGATCATCCCCGTCGCCGTTGGCGTCCTCCTCGTCGTGGTGTACTCCATACCGAGCTCCTAGCACTCGACCTCCCCACGCTTTCGGTCATACTCCTACCCGCTCCTACCCGAGGAAACACAGCCATGTCCAACCCCGCACCAGGATGGTTTCCCGACCCAACCGGCCAGCCCCAGCAACGCTGGTGGAATGGCGTGCAGTGGGATGACGCCACCCAGCCCCTGGAACCGGTCGCCGTCGCACCAATCGCCGTCGCACCCGTCGCTGTCGCGCCCGTGCCGCAGATCCCCGCTGGCTGGTACGCCGATCCCACTGGTGCCCCCCATGACCGGTGGTGGGACGGCGCACGCTGGCACGACGCCACGCAGCCATCTGTCAACACGGTTGCGGTCGTCGACAACATCCCGACCTACGCCACCGTGGCCGCGCAGCCGTACGCAGGGTTCGCGCCAGTAGAGCAGATCGCGCCGATACAGCGGGGATACACGCCCATGGGCGGCTACTCGTCGTCCCTCTCCTCGACCGACAGCCGGTCGGTCGGCTGGGCCAGCGAACCCGTGCCTCTCGACCCATCGACCACCTGGGTGTGGGCGGTCGTGTGGTCTCCGCTGTTCTACGCCCTCGCCGTTGTCGTTTCGGCGATCATCGGCGACCTCAGCCTGTCATCGTCAGCGGACTCCTCGTCGCTGCCGACGCGAGGCCTCAGTATCGGTGCCTACATCGGCATGATCGTCATCGCCCGCAACGACAGCAAGCTGCTCAAGGAGCGAGGGTTCACGACGTTCGGCTGGGGATGGATGTTCATTGGGCCGCTCGTCTACCTGATCGGCCGCACGGTGGTGGTCTACCGTCAGGCTGGCCGCGGAGTCGCCCCGCTTCTGGCGTGGTTCGGCACCAATGCGGTCTATACGATTGTCGTGGTTGGCGTCGTGGTCGCCTTCCTCATGCCAGAGCTTTCGGCGCTCTAGCCGATCTAGAGAGAGGCCCGATGGCTCAGCGGCTCATCGTCCAGGCGCGGCGCTTGATCAGGATGTGGCCGCGCTTCGTGCTGAGCCGCGTCCACGTGCCCGTCTCGTAGATCGGAACCGACTCCTCCCCCTCGGCGAGGAACCCCAGCGTCAGTGCCGCGAACCCGGCTCCGAACGGAATGTGCTCGAGCCCGCGGATCGGCCGACCCCACACCTCGCTGCGCACGCGGTGCACGATCGCCTCGCCCGTGCCATCCGGGATCGCCGTCGCGACCTCGTGAATGCCCTCGCGGGCAACGGCCTCGAGAACCGATGACGAGACAGCTTCAAGGGCGACCCAGCCTCCCCGGGGCGGTGAGATGGCTGCCCAGGTGACGGAGTTCACCTGCATGGGTATCGCGACACTGACAGGGGCCGCGGCATCTGTCGCTGCGTTCTCCGCGCTGTCGATGCGGCGAAGCAGCGAGCCGAGGGGAACGACGACGTCGAAACGCTCGCGCTCTGACAGGGCGAAGGTGCGGAGGCCGAGCACCGTCGGGCTCTCATCGAGCAGCCCGGCCGGATAGAGCACCGCCGCGTAGACCGCGAGCACCCCACCACCCGCGATGAGGCGCACGGAACCGTCTTCGACCCGCCCGGCGCGACCGAGGTAGGTGCGCAGGTCGCCGAGGGCGAGGGAGTCCTGGAGGGTGAAGGCGTCTGTCATCGGTTCTAAACTACAGGGCATGAGCGACCCCCTGGCCGGGCTGATGGCCTCCCTCAACCTGACCGACACGGGCGCACGAACCAACGAGCACATATTCACCGGCCCGAGCGAGTGGATGCCGGGCGGCCGCGTCTTCGGCGGGCAGGTGCTCGCGCAGTCGCTTGTCGCCGCACAGCGCACCATCGACGGCGACAGGTTCGTGCACTCCATGCACGGCTACTTCCTCCGACCCGGCGATGTCTCCCTGCCGATCACCTTCAGCGTCGACAGCATCCACGACGGGCGGTCGTTCTCCACCCGACGCACGCAGGCATACCAGAACGGCGTGCCGATCCTGTCGATGATCGCCTCGTTCCAAGACGAGGAAGAGGGGCTTGAGCATCAGGCCACGATGCCGGAGGGCGTTCCAGAGCCAGAGAGCCTTCCCACCTCGTCAGAGGTGCTCGCGACCGTCGACCATCCCATCGCGAGCTTCTGGGCCAACCAGCGGGCATTCGACATCCGTCACACGACCTCTCCGATCTACCTGCGCGTCGAGGGAGAGCACGTGGCCCACCAGGCGGTCTGGCTCAAGGCCGTCGGGCCGCTGCCCGACGATCCTCAGCTGCACCGTGCCGCGCTCGCCTATGCGAGCGACTACTCCCTGCTCGAGCCGATCATGCGTGCCCACGGGGTCGCCTGGAGCTCGCCGGGTCTCAAGGCGGCGTCCCTCGACCACGCCATGTGGTGGCACCGCTCTGGGCGGGTGGACGAGTGGATGCTGTACGTGCAGGAATCCCCGAACGCTCGCGGTGGCCGCGGCCTCTCGCTCGGCCGCATCTACTCGCGCGACGGTGCCCTACTGGCCAGCGTCGCCCAGGAGGGCATGCTCAGAGTGCCGCGATAACGCGACCGCGCATGGTCGCCAGCGCTAGCCGCGCTTGGTGAAGGAGACCGGCTCCTCGACGTATGGCGCCCAGATCTCTCGCAGCTCGTCGGTGATGCGCTGCGGGCGCCCCGTGGCCGCCGTCACCATGACGAGCGTTGTCGCAGCGCGCGTGAACAGGATGCGGGGGCTGACTCCCACGGGCGAGTACAGCTCGTAGCAGATCTCGAGGCTTGCTCCCCCGATGCGCCCGATCCACATCTCGATGTCGATCGGCGCGCGCATGTACGGAATCGGGGCGAGGTACTCGATCTCCTGCCGCGCGATGAGGCTGATGACCTCGGCGCCGGGCCTGGCATCGAGAACGGCGGTTGCCGCTCCCTCTCCACCCGCGTCGGGTCGCCAGAAGGCCTGGATGCGGGCCTCCTCGAGCAGGCGCAGCATCTCGGCGTTGTTGACGTGCGCATACGCGTCGAAGTCGCTCCACCGCAGTGGGATTGGTACGTGGATGCGGGTCAAGTGTCTCCTCTGGTGACCGAACGCGAGACGCGTTCGGGGACTAGCGCGCGGCGCACAGAAATGGGCGCCGCTATCGCGCTAGTCCCTCGTCAGCTTGCGGTACGCGCTGCGGTGAGGCTTTGCGGCATCCGGTCCGAGGCGCTCGATCTTGTTCTCCTCGTAGGACTCGAAGTTGCCCTCGAACCAGTACCAGTTCGACGGGTCGTCCTCCGTGCCCTCGTAGGCGAGGATGTGCGTCGCGATGCGGTCGAGGAACCACCGGTCGTGAGTGATGACCACAGCGCAGCCGGGAAACTCGAGCAGCGCGTTCTCTAGCGACCCGAGGGTCTCGACGTCGAGGTCGTTGGTCGGCTCGTCGAGCAGGAGGAGGTTTCCACCCTGCTTGAGCGTCAGCGCGAGGTTGAGGCGGTTGCGCTCTCCACCAGAGAGCACGCCGGCCTTCTTCTGCTGGTCTGGCCCCTTGAAGCCGAACTGCGAGACGTAGCCGCGCGAGGGAATCTCGGTCTTGCCGACCTGGATGAAGTCCTGGCCGTCAGAGACGACCTCCCACAGCGTCTTGTTGGGGTCGATTCCGCCGCGATCCTGGTCGACGTACGAGATGTTGACCGTCTCGCCGATCTTGAGCTCGCCGGAGTCCATGGGCTCGATACCGGTGATCGTCTTGAACAGGGTCGTCTTGCCGACGCCGTTCGGACCGATGATGCCGACGATGCCGTTGCGGGGAAGGATGAACGAGAGGTCGTCGATGAGCACCCGGTCGCCGAAGCCCTTCTTGAGCTTCTTGGCCTCGAGCACCTGGGCACCGAGGCGCGGGCCGACGGGAATGACGAGCTCCTCGAAGTCGAGAACGCGGGTCTTCTCTGCCTCGTTCACCATCTCCTCGTAGCGGGCGAGACGCGCCTTCGACTTGACCTGGCGGCCCTTCGCGTTGGAGCGCACCCACTCGAGCTCAGAGCTCAGGCGCTTGGCGAGCTTCGCATCCTTCTTGCCCTGCACCTCGAGTCGCTGGGCCTTCTTCTCGAGATAGGTGGAGTAGTTGCCCTCGTAGGGGTAGAGGTGTCCGCGGTCGACCTCGGCGATCCACTCGGCGACATGGTCGAGAAAGTACCGGTCGTGGGTCACGGCGAGCACGGCGCCCGGGTACTTCGACAGGTGCTGCTCAAGCCACAGCACGCTCTCTGCGTCGAGGTGGTTAGTCGGCTCGTCGAGCAGCAGGAGGTCGGGCTTCTGCAACAGCAGCTTTGTGAGCGCCACCCGGCGCTTCTCACCTCCAGAGAGGTTCTTGACCGTCGCGTCGCCCGGCGGGGTTCGCAGTGCGTCCATGGCCTGCTCGAGCTGGGAGTCGAGATCCCAGGCGTCTGCCGCGTCGATCTCTTCCTGCAGGGTGCCCATCTCGGCCAGCAGGGCGTCGAAGTCGGCGTCGGGCTCTGCCATCTCCATGCCGATCGCCGAGTGCCGGTCGACCTTGTCCTTGATCTCGCGCACGCCCTCCTGCACGTTCTCGAGCACGGTCTTCGACTCGTCGAGCTCTGGCTCCTGCATGAGGATGCCGACGGAGTACCCGGGGCTCAGTCGCGCCTCGCCGTTGCTCGGGGTGTCGAGCCCGGCCATGATCTTGAGGATGGTCGACTTGCCGGCGCCGTTGGGGCCGACGACGCCGATCTTCGCACCGGGGAAGAATGACATGGTCACGTCGTCGAGGATCAGCTTGTCGCCGACCGACTTGCGGGCGCGCACCATGGAGTAAATGAATTCGGCCATGGGCTCTAGTCTACGGAACGCCTGTTGTGCGCCTGTCGCGCCCGATCGGCTACCAGTTGATCGTTCGGGTGGTGCCGACGAGGCACTTGCCCGTGTCGAGCACGGGCAGGATGGCGCTGTGGTAGCCGACATTGCCGGACTGGCCGACCACGCAGTCCTCGCCGACACGCACCGAGAACTGGATGCTGTCGGCGTCGAGCCCGATCGCCGTCTTGTCTGGCGTCAGCTCCATCGCCGCCTTGTCGAGCCCCGCTGCGACGAGCGCGTCGATGACCGCCCGGCCAGCCGGATCGGCGTTGGTGGCGAGGAGGGCGGCCATCGCGGTGTCGAAGCGACCCTGCACAAGCTCGGCCTCCGTTGCGGCAGCATCGGGCTCTGCAGACGGCGAAGCTGAGGGCGAGGCTGACGGGCTCGCCGTCGAGCTCGGCACCGGCATGGTGTCGTCGACGGGGCGATTGGCGCATCCTGCGAGGGAGAGGGTGAGGAGAAGGCCCACTACCGCGAGTCGCCTCATCATCGCCCCGCTTTCCTGCGACCGCTTGTCGCCGCCTGCAAAGTCTATGGTGACTTCGCGGCGACCCTGCTCAATACGGCCGTGCTCAGAAGTGCATTAGAAGGGCACGGGCAACGCGTGCTCGTCGAGAGCTGCCGCGAAATCGGTGGTTCCCACCTGTGCCGTCGCGTCATCGGAGTGCGCGGGTTCGGGCGCCGGCTCTGCCGCCGGGAACTCGTCGGCTGAGTCGGCCTCACCGGCGGTGGCCGATGCGACGGTCGAGACGCTGCGGATGAACGCCGACGACCCCCACATGAGGTCGTGGCCGAGCGAGTCGGCGTCGATCTCGATCGTCGTGCCGCTGCGCTCGCCGTTCTCCCAGTCGCGGATCTTGAGGCGGCCGACCACGACCACCCTGTCGCCCTTCTTGACCGAGGCTGCGACATTGATCGCGAGCTGGCGGAAGCCGGTGATCGTGTACCAGTTGGTCTCGCCGTCGACCCAGCGTTCCTGGGAGCGGTCGAACCTGCGCTGGCTCGACGCAAGGCGGAACGACGTGATCGGCAGCCCCTCGCTCGTGACGAGGTGGCGCGGCGCGGTGGCGACGAGGCCGGTGACGGTGATCGTGTCTGGCATGGGACTCCTTCGTGGAAGCGGCTGGGGCGGCCCCGGCTCGGCACTCGTGCCGGGAAGCCGAACCGGGGCTGCAGCCAGTGTGGGAGCGAGGCCAGCCGCAGCGGGAGCATCCCTCCGGAATGTTCACAACGGCAGCAGACCCGGAGATGGGAGCGAGAGGGTGAGCTTCGCAATGCGCATGCCCTGCCACGGCGCCTCTGCCGCTGTGGGGCCGTGCGAACTATCGTTGGGTCGTGCGAAGCGTGGCGGCAAAGTCAGTGCTCGGAGGGCGTTGGGCCGCCAGCCCCGCCGTCTGGCTCGTGCTTTTCGGACCAGCGAGTCTGCTCGTCATCATGCAGGAGAACCTCACCGACTTCCGGCTGTGGTGGGTGCTACCCGCATCCGCGCTCGCACAGCACGCGGTCGGCGGTCTCGTGGTGTTTCTGCTGGTTCTCGCACTCCGCCCGGTATTCCCCGTGGTTCCTGCGCCGCTCGTCGTCGGCATCTGGGTTCTCAGTGGCGTTGCCAGGGGTCTCGTCAGCGGGTGGTTTGTCGAGCTGTTCTCCCAGACGCCCCCGGAGTACGGCCACCGTGTGCTGTTCTGGGCGGTGGCATCCGGGGTCTGGCTTCCGATCACCGTCTACGTCGCGACGCAGCTCGACCTGCGGGCGACCCTCATGTCGTCGGTGATCACTCTGCGCATGGACATCGAGGTCGAGCATGCGGAAGCCGCCATCTCAGAGCGCGAGCGCGAAGGGCGCCTGCTGTCTGCGGTGGCCACCGCGCTCGCACCCGTCATCGTCGAGATCAGGCAGAGCCTGGAGAACGCCCTGTCGCAGAGCCGCCAGCCGCTCGTCACGATCAGCGACAAGATCGAGTCTGTTGTCGACACGGTGCTCGACATCATCGTGCACGAGCCCATCCGCGCCGCTCCTCGCACCCGGTCGCCTCGACGACTGCTCGCACCGCTGACCGCCGCCTTGCATTTCGACAGCAGCAGACCGGTCTTCGCATCCGCCGTCGTCGCCGCTGCCGCCGGCTCCCTGCTGGTGCCTGACTCACTTCGATTCGGCGGGCCAAGGGAGGCCATTGACGTCGCCATCGCCATCGCAGCCGCCGCTCTCGTGGCAGCGCTCCTGCTGCTGCTGCTCGACCGCCTGTCTCGACGCATCACGATCACCCTCTGGCACGTCGCCACCGTGCTGCTCGTCGCAACGATCGCCTCCGTCGGCACCTTCCTCCTCACCTGCGAATTCCCGCTGTACATCCACGACGTGACCCGTGCCTTCGCGATTCCGGCGGCGCTCATCGCGTCGGCCATCGTGATCTCCGCTGCCGTCGGGATCAGCTTCGCGAACCTCGACGTCATCCCAGAGGAGGCGCGGCTCACCGAGGAACTCGCCACGCTCCGCTCCCTCGCGGAGGCCAGGGAGGAGGCAACGAGAGAGCAGTTCACGTCGCTCATGCACGGCCCCGTGCTCGGCAGGCTCTCAGCGTGCGTCATGGCGCTCAACTTCCACGCCTCGGGAGGAGGGGGAACAGTGGAGTCGCGGGCAGCGGTCGCAGCCCAGGTGGTCGCCCACCTCGAGCTGGTTGCCGCCGACCTCGACGCGATGAGCACCCCACGGGAGTACACCTGACCGTCAGGCTGAGCCATTGTCGATTACTTCTGTGCGAAGTACCATGAGTGATGGTCTCCGCTGCAGGTGACGCAACCCGAACGCTCGTCGTGGACGACGACGAACTAGTGCGCGCCGTGCTCCGATCCGCCCTGGAGCGCATCGGCCACGAGGTGACGGAGGCGAGTGCCGGAGACACGGCCGTGAGCGCGTCAGAACTCGTCGACTTCGACCTTGTGATCGTCGATGCGCGCATGCCAGGGCTCTCGCTCAGTGAAACGTTGACCGGAATCGCCGCCGCCAGCACCGATCACCGCCCCGGCATCCTCGTCATCAGCGGCGCACCCGTAGACGGGAACCTGCTCGAGAGGCACAATGCCGGCTATCTCGCCAAGCCGGTCGACCTTCGCGACTTCCTCTCCGCGGTGCGGCTGGCGGTGGCATCGTGACCGATCCGGCTGCCGCGGAGAAGCGAAAGATACGCGTGGTGGTCGCCGACGACGATCCCTTCACCCTCTCGATGGTCTCCGACGGGCTTCGCTCCCTCGGCTACGAGGTGATCACCGCTGCGTCGGCAGAGCTCGCCGGGGCGATCGTGGCGGAGGAGGACCCCCACGCCCTCGTAACCGACCTCAACTTCGGCAAGCGCGAGACGGGTGCATCGCTGCTGCACCGGGTGCACGAGTCGCAGCCATGGGTGGCCCTCGTCATCCTCACCTCCCACCACTCCCCCCAGCTCGCGGTCGAGGACCCAGAGCGCATACCGAGCGGCGTCGTCTACCTCGTGAAGTCTCAGCTCAAGCGGGTCGACGACATCGGCGATGCCGTGCAACAGGCTCTCGCTGGCACGACGAGCGGCCCGCAGATCGACGCGTCGGGCATCCTCGTGGTCAGCAGTGCACAGGCCGAGGTGCTTCGAATGCTCGCCTCTGGCGCCAGCACCAAGGCGATCGCCGACCGAAGGGCGACAACCGTGCGCGCGGCTGAAGCCATGATCAACCGGCTCTACACCGCCCTCGGCCTCGACGACGACGCACTGTCGACGCCTCGCGTCGCGGCCATAGAGCTCTGGCAGCAGGGCAGGATTACCGTGAGGTAGAGAAGGTATTCGAAATCCGAACACACCGGCGCGCAGCCAGTTGCGAAGGCACTTCCAGGAGACGAGGATCATGACTGCTAGATGTCTCTCTGATGTGGTTTCTTCCGCTCTGACGGACTCTCCCGGGTTCGGGGCCCGGGAATCGCTCGCCCTGCATTCGGGTTGCAGGGCGAGCGATTTCGCCGTCGGCGACGCCAGCCGGGCACCGCGGTGAGCGAGCTCGACCCCGCCGTCTTCGACCTGGCTCTCCGCGTCGTGTGGGAGCAGCATCCCGACGCCCTCTTCATCTCGGCCCTCGACGGTCGCGTGCTCGAGGCGAACGACGCCCTGCTGGCGCGCGTCGGCTACTCCAGAGAACAGCTCGTCGAGCTCGGAGTGATCCCCGTGGTCAGGGAGAACACCGAGGAGTTCAAGGCCGGAGAGTACGAGGCGACCATCGCCGGCGAGCAACGACGCAACCGGATGACGGGGGTGAGTCAGAACGGCGAGACGTTCCGGGTCGAGGTCATCACCGTGCCCCTCGAGGTGGACGGCACTGTGGTGGCCGTTCTCGGCATTGCCCGCGACATCGAGGCGCTCGAAGGAGCCCAGGCGGAGCGCCGAGCGGTGGAAGCCCTCTTCGAGTCGACCCTCAACTCCATCAGCGACGGCATCTACCTGCTCGATCGCGACTATCGGTTCACCTACCTCAACCCTCGGGCAGAGCAGATCAGTCAGAGGCGGCGCGACGACCTTGTCGGCAAGGTGCTGTGGGACGAGTTTCCGGAGGTGCGCGGCTCCGAGTTCGGAATCGGCTACCTCAAGGCCGTCGCAGAGCAGAAGAGCGTGCTCATCAGAGAGCGATACGAGCCGCTCTCTGCCGCCCTCGAGGTGAAGGCATACCCCTCGGAGTCCGGGCTGGCGCTCTACGTGCGCGACGTCACAGAGGAAGAGGAGGCCAGGGCGCGAGTAGAAGAGCGTGACCGCAGGATCGCCGCCCAGGCTGCTCTCCTCGACCAGACGGGCGATGCCATGGTCGTGCGGGGTCTCGACCACGTCATCCAGTACTGGAACAAGGGCGCGGAGTCGATGTACGGCTGGACGGCAGAGCAGGCCGTCGGCCAGTCCATTCGAGACCTGCTCTACGAGTCGACCCCAGAGTTCGACGCGGCCACGGCGATCGTGCTCGGCTCGGGCGAGTGGGTGGGTGACATCGCCCAGATCGCCCACGACGGCAGAAACATCATCGCGGCGTGCCGGTGGTCGCTCGTTCTCGACGCCAACGGCCAGCCGGAGGCGATCTTCGCGGTGAACAGCGACGTCACAGAACGACGGCACGACGATGAAGTCGCCTCTCGCGAACAGCGCATGAAAAGCCTCGGCACCCTGGCTGGTGGCATCGCACACGACCTCAACAACGTGCTGACCCCCCTCCTCATGTCGGTTCAGCTTCTTGCTGCCGACGAGACAGACGCGGCAAAGCTGCAGACTCTCGACGTCATCGAGACCTCCGTCAGGCGGGGCGCCGACATGCTCAAGCAGGTGCTCACCTTCGCGCGCGGGGTGGAGGGTCGTCGGGTGCCGGTGCACCTCGCCAGGCTCGTCGACGACACGCTTGCGTTCTGCGCAGAGACCCTGCCCGCAGGAATCACCGTCACCTCTGATGTCGACTCCGACATCGACACGACCGGCGACCCGACCCAGCTGCTGCAGGTGCTGATCAACCTCGTCACCAATGCGCGCGACGTTCTGCCCGACGGTGGCAATATCCACATCGCCGTGGAGTGGGAGCGAGCCCGCGACGGCAGTCAGCGCCGGGCGATCATCTCGGTGATCGACTCCGGGCCAGGCATAGCACCGGGCGTCGCCGACCAGATGTTCGAGCCCTTCTTCACCACGAAGGATGTCGGCGTTGGAACCGGCCTCGGCCTCGCTATCTGCGCGTCGATCATCCGCCGGCACGGTGGAGAGATGCGGGCTGACAACTGGCCGGGCGGTGGGGCCGTCTTCGAGGTCGTGCTCGCTGGCGCACCACACGCAGCCCCAGAGGCGCACAGTCGACCGGCGCCCACCCCCCGCGGAGTCGGGCAGCTCGTGCTCATCGTCGATGACGAGGCCGCGATCCGGCAGGCAACGCGCAAGGTGCTGGAGACCGCCGGATACCGTGTCGCCGTCGCCGCGAACGGCGCGGATGCCCTCGACTACCTCGATCGCGTGCCAGAAACAGTCGACCTCGTCATCACCGATGTCACCATGCCGGTCATGGACGGCACAGCGCTATCCAACGCCATGACTGAGCGCTTTCCCGCGCTGCCGATCGTGCTCATGAGCGGCCGAGCCCTCGGCGAGGGCGATCTCGCGAAGCCGTTCACCTCGATGGAGCTGCTCACCGCCATCGCCGCAGCGCTCGGCACGGCAGGCGCTTAGTGCTCCCTGAACTCCGGGCGCTCGGATCCGCTCGGCAGTGAGGCCATGAGCGCACCCTTCGCGCCGTGGAGGTTCTCGTACAGACCGCGGTAGTCCTGCTCGTCGAGCAGCTTGTAGGAGTAGCCGCCTTCCGTCTCGTGAATGGAGCCGACGGCTCCGTTCGGTCCGAAGGCGACCCAGGTGCGGCCGGTGATCGAGGTGTTACTCATCGTTGAGACTCCTTTATCGAGAGGATGATTCGACCATAGGGCTGGCGAGGCATCCACTCAACGACTTGCAGCCAACTGGGAGGTGTGTCGCACCTCCCAGTTAGCTGGCGAGCACGTACTCCGCGTACGACTTGCGGATCTTGTTCACCTTGGGAAGGGCGACCGCGAGGCAGTAGCCCTGGCCGGGGTTCTTGGCGAAGAAGTCCTGGTGGTACTCCTCAGCACGGTAGTAGTCGCCGAGCGGCTCGATCGTCGTGACGATCCCGCCATCCCAGTACTCCCCTGCGCGGTCGCGAGCTGCCTCGAAGAGCTGCTTCTGCTCGTCGTCGGCGTAGAACATCGCAGATCGGTACTGCGTGCCGACGTCGGCCCCCTGGCGGTTCAGCTGGCGCGGGTCGTGGAGCGAGAAGAAGACATCAAGGATGACGCTGTCGGGAATCACCGTCTCATCGAACGTCACAGCGACGGCCTCTGCGTGACCCGTTGTTCCGGTGCAGACGGACTCGTAGCTGGGGTGCGCGGTCTGGCCGCCGGTATACCCGGAGACGACATCCTTCACGCCCTTGAGAGTGCGGTAGACGGCGTCGAGACACCAGAAGCAACCGCCGGCGACAACGAAAGTGTGCATGGGGGAACCCTACTTTCCTGAGATGGGGGGATACAGGGGTCAACGCAAGAAATCGCCCGCGCATTCCTGCCCGTAGGCTGGAGCGCATGCCATACGTCGCCTCCCCAGACCGCTATGAATCCGTCGAGTACCAGCGCGTTGGACGCAGCGGTCTGAAGCTGCCCTCCATCTCGCTCGGGCTGTGGAACAACTTCGGCGACGACAAGCCGCTGGCCACCCAGCGGGCGATTCTGTTGCGGGCCTTCGACCTCGGCATCACCCACATCGACATCGCGAACAACTACGGCCCGCCCGCCGGCAGCGCGGAGTCGAACTTCGGTCGGGTGCTCGCAGAAGACCTGCTGCCCTACCGCGACGAGCTCATCATCTCGAGCAAGGCCGGCTACGACATGGTCGGCCACGATGGCACCGCCGGCCCGTACCAGAACTGGGGCAGCCGCAAGTACCTGCTCTCCTCCCTCGACCAGTCGCTGAAGCGCACCGGTCTCGAGTACTTCGACATCTTCTACCACCACCGCCCAGACCCAGAGACGCCGATCGAGGAGACGATGGGCGCCCTCGCGAGCGCCGTGCACGCGGGCAAGGCCCTCTACGTCGGACTCTCGAACTACAACCCAGAGCAGACGCGCGCTGCCGCGGCGGCGCTCGCCGAGCTCGGCGTTCCGCTCACCATCCACCAGCCTCGGTTCAGCATGTTCGACCGCCACATCGAGACGGAGGGCCTGCTGCCCGTGCTCGACGAGGTCGGCGCCGGCTCGATCGTCTTCTCCCCGCTCGAGCAGGGCCTGCTCACCGACCGCTACATCGACGGCACGATCCCCGACGGGTCCCGCGCCTCGGAGGGTCGCTGGCTGCAGCCGGGCCCGATCAGCGAGGAGTACCTCGGTCGCGTGCGCGCGCTGACATCCATCGCCGAATCGCGCGGTCAGACCCTCGCGCAGCTGGCGCTGACCTGGGTGCTGCGCCACCCACAGGTCACCTCGGCGCTCGTGGGAGCCTCGTCGGTCGCGCAGCTAGAGAACAACTGGGTTGCCGCCTCGGCAGCACCACTCACCGCGGAGGAGATCGCGGCCATCGAGCCGCTCGCCGTTGACGGCACCCGCCTGCGCTGACCCGTGGGGTACCTGTTCAGCCTGCTGGGGGCGCTGCTGTTCGGGGCGAACGGCAGCGTCACGAAGGTCGTGATCGAGGGCGGGCTCACGCCCCTCCAGCTCACGCAGTTTCGGGTGCTCGGGTGCTGCATCATCGCCGGCGCGGTGCTGCTCGTGGTCGACCGCAGCGCCTTCCGGCTCAGCCGTCGTCAGCTGATCGTGATGGCCGTGCTCGGCGTGTTCGGCGTCGCGATCCTGCAGGCGTCCTACGCCGCGGCGATCCAGCTGCTGCCCGTTGGCATCGCCCTGCTGTTCGAGTACACCGCTGTGCTGTTCGTGGCGCTCATCGCGTTCCTGTTCCTGCATGAGAAGGTCAAGGCGCGGCTGTGGGTGGCGATCGTCGCCGTGCTCGTGGGGCTGGCCGTAGTGGCGCAGGTCTGGGCCAGCTCGCTCAACGGCCTCGGAATCCTGCTTGCCTTGCTCGCCTCGGCGAGCCTGACCACGTATTTTCTCGTCGGCGAGCGCCAGGTTGGCGCGACCTCTCCTCTTGCCGTCGCCTTCTGGACGATGCTCTTCGCCTCGATCTTCTGGGCCTTCTTCTCTGGATGGTGGGAGGTGACGCCAGCCGTGCTGGCCGCGCCGACGTCGGTCGGCCCGCTGTGGGTGCCGCTCGCCGTCAACGTGGTCTTCGGCACCTTCCTGTCGTTCTACTTCTCCTTCCTCGCGCTCAAGTACCTCACCGCCACGGCCGCGGGCATCACCGCCTCGAGCGAGGTCATCTTCGCGTTCGCCGTGGCGTTCCTCTGGCTCGGCGAAGGGCTGTCGCCGGTGCAGCTGATCGGAGCGGCCGTGGTGCTCGTCGGCATCGTGCTCGCCCAGACGGCGCGCGCGAACAAGGTCGTGGATGCAGATCTGGCGCTTGCGCCAACGCCCCTGCCGTAGGCGAGCTCGAATCACCCGCCCGGATGTCGGCGGCCTGTTCTACAATCGAACACACATTCGATAGTCGGCCGGCTGCACACCCAGAAGGGGATCATGACCACGCTCGCCTTTGCACCAACGACCTCAGACGTCACCCTCGTTCAGCTCAATGACGACCTCTGGCGCGTGACGCGCTCCGACGGCGAGGTGCTCGGCTACATCGAGCGGTTCCTCGAGCGCGGCCTCGACCGCTTCCGCGCCAAGCGCATGATCGTCGCCAAGCAGCGCTTCTACCCCGTCGGCGAGTTCTGGCTCATGGATGACGCGGTGGAGTGCTTCCAGCCGGGGTAGTTTTTCGTGCACCGGTTGCTCCTCTCGCAGTACGTGCTCCCGGCGGCACGCTGGATACGCTGGCCGAAT